>CAZSOB010000005.1:0-21598 GCA_964608155.1 uncultured Desulfobulbia bacterium | reverse complement strand
CGGAGAATAAGCCTGGCCATAGGTCTATTTATTACGACAACAGTTATATGAAATCATTGGATCCCGCTGTCGGAACAGCTGTTGAGTCGGATTTTGAGTTTAACGCTATCACTCAAGTTCTCAATCATGAAGCCGCACCGGAGGAAATGAGAGCAGCTCGTTATTCACCTCTTCAACTTGCCTTCGCCAAGGTTCGCTGGCAAAGCAAGGCGGCAGCCGGACGGTTATTAGGCCGTTACAGCCGGATTTTCTAAGAAGAACAGGTTTATATTTCAATGCGACACAATATTGAAAAGGCAAAGATCGCCATTGTCTGGCCCGGTTACAGAAAACATAATTTGCACTTCTTTGAGTTGCTGGTGGATGCGGTTTTGCTGGTATGTGGCGGGGTAGACGGACAATTTATGGATTTTGGTCAGGCTGCGCCTTATGGGTATGAAGCGGAGTGCCGTGAAAATCTGATCAGTGATGAGGCGAAGCTGCAACAGCTTTCACTGGCCTCACGGCAGGTCTTTGAGGAATATCATCAGCCCGCTCAAATAGTTGAAAAATTGTGGGAGGCGGTGAGTGGCTGATACGGAAAAAAGGTTGTGTTTTGTCCTTGGCAGCTATTGGGGCCAATTCATGGGAGGAGCGGAGCTGCAGGCCCGTTACTTGGAAGAGGAAGCCTTAAGGCAGGGATGGAATACGCACTATTGCTTTCTTTCAAACGGAAATCACATTGAAAATAGAAATGGCACCTTACTTCATCCAATTCAACATAAAAAGATATGGCTCAAGTTGGGGAACATTAAATACCCATATATTAAAAAAATGTTGCATCTCTTACATGAGATAAAGCCAGATATAATTTATCAACGATGTGGTTTATCATTTACTGGTATTGCAGCTTATTACGCAAAAAAAAATAACTGTAAATTTATTTTTCATATTGCCCACGACAGAGATGTTCAAATAACCTCTTACCCAAGGCGGCGCCCGTGGTTGGTGCCTGAAAATAAATTGATGCAATATGGAATAAGAAACGCGGAAATGATTATTGCCCAGACGCACTACCAGGCAGAACAATTAACCAAAAATTATGGCCGTAACGCCGTCGTTATCCCCAACGGACATCCTGTCCCCGATGACTGCCGGAAGGCTGCGTCTCCGATTAGAGTTTTATGGGTTGCCAACTGGAAGCCTATGAAACAGCCTGAAATATTTGTCAGGCTGGCTGAAAAACTTGGCCACAGAAAAGATATCCGGCTGGTTATGCTTGGCCGTACCGCTGATAGATATGCTGAACTCATCCAAAAGGCCCGGGGAAATCATATAGAGGTTATGGGTGAGATTCCCAACGAACAGGTCAACGAACTCCTTACAGACAGCCATATCCTGGTCAATACCAGCCGGCAGGAAGGATTCAGCAACACCTTTATCCAGGCCTGGATGCGCCGGGTACCGGTGGTCAGCCTGCAGGTTGATCCAGACAATATTCTGCAACGGGAAGAAATCGGTTTTTGTTCCGGCAGCGTTGAGAAACTTGTAGAAGATACGAACCGCCTGCTTGTGGATCACAGGTTACGAAACAGCATGGGCCATAAGGCGAGGGCCTACGCCGTTAAGCATTATTCTCTTGGCAATATGAGGCAGGTTATCAGGGTGTTTGACGGTTTGCTGGCGGTTAACTGTGCCGAAAAATACGCGGTTGAGAGGGGGTAAGGCATGGTGGGTGACAGCCATAGCAAAGTCAGAAAGAGGTTGTTGATCATTTGCCAGAATCAGTTCGGCTATCACATTGATACTTATTATTACTGCTGTTATTTAAGGAAAGAGTTTGATGTAACCTATGTTTGCTGGAATTATCTCCACCCTGAAATAGATATGGATGGAATTGAAGTACTGTATGTGTCCCGCGATGGCAATAAAATTGTCCGTTTGCGCAGATATCTGATTTATATAATTTCTTTGATACGTAAAAATAATTATCACCTCTGTTTCATCAAATATTTTTGCGGCTGTTGTCTTCTTAAAATATTTTTTCCTTTTAAAATATTTGTTTTTGATATCAGAACAGGTTGTGTTGAAAGCAATGCCTTGCGGCGTTGGTTAAGTGACCGCATCCTTTATTTTGAATCTCTTTTTTTCCTGCATGTTACTGCAATTTCACAATCTTTGGCGATTAAAATAGGGGTGGCGGAAAAGGCCGTTATATTGCCGCTTGGCGCAGACGTTATTTCCTCAAAAGAGAAGAAATTTGAGGAAATAAATTTGTTGTATGTGGGGACGCTTCATCAGCGGAATCTCGATAAAACAGTAAGCGGATTCGCGAATTTTATGGCGGAAGAAAAGCACGATTTTCCGGTTACGTACACTATTATTGGCTATGGATACCAGGATGAGGAAAGAAAGCTGAATGAGTTGGTTAAGAAGTTACAGTTACAAGATGTTGTCCGTATTATGGGCAGGGTTCCTCATAACCAGCTTGCCTCCTTTTTCGATTCTCACAATATAGGGGTTGCGTTTGTTCCCATAACAGAATTTTTCGATGTTCAACCTGTTACAAAAACATTTGAGCACCTTGTGTCGGGGATGCCGGTCATTGCTACGGCAACTAAGGAAAATCGCTTAGTTGTGAATGATAGTAATGGTATTTTAATTGATGATACGGAAAGTGGTTTTTGTGAAGGACTGAAAAACTTAATAGCGAAGAGAGGTGGTTTCGACTCAAAGAAAATTATGAAAAACGCGGAAAAATACAGATGGGAAAAGATTGTAGCTGCCATGCAAAAATATTTGTTGAGTCTTTGCCTGTGAGCGTAACACTCCTTGGCAAGCGCTTTTTCTCGGACAATGAAAGAGAATCGTAACAAAATAATTTTAACGACCCCCGCCCTTTCAGATCAGGGAGGTGTGGCAAGTTATATTAATTCAGTACTGCCTTTTTTGACCAACAGGCATGACATCCATTGCTTTGAGATAGGCGGTACAAAGGGTAAAAACGGTATTTTTCATCCCATTGTTGATCAGACGGGCTTTCACCGCCTCATTACGTCAAAACAATTTGATATATGCCATGTTAATCCTTCCCTGAACGTAAAGAGCTTTATCCGTGATGGGCTTTTTGTGTGGCAGGCCAAGCGAAAGGGGCTGCCGGTTTTTGTTTTTTTTCATGGCTGGCGGAAAGATTTTGAGCAGAAAGTGGCCGGAAAATATCTTCCTTTCTTTAGAAATACCTTCGGCCGGGCGGATGCCTTTATCGTGCTTGCAAACGAGTTTAAAGAGGTTCTTAGGCAGTGGGGGGTAAGGCAGCCGATTTTTCTTGGTACTACAACCGTAGAGGAAGGCTTACTAAATGGTTTTTCCATTGAAGACAAGATAAGGCGGATTCGGCAGGCCGAAAAAATTAAAATCCTCTTCCTCTCTCGTTTGGAACGGGAAAAAGGGGTGTTTGAAACCGTTGACGCGGTAAGCGATCTCAGCGCGCAAGGGTACCAGGTTGTTTTATCCATTGCCGGGGATGGTTCTGTAATGGCGGAGCTGCGGCAATATATCAGTACGAAAAAACTTCCGGAAAACACTATTCATCTGCTTGGTTATGTGCAAGGTTCGGAGAAGAAAGCCGCCTTTGCCGATAACCATATTTACTGTTTCCCAACTCGTTATGGAGAAGGTTTACCCACCTCCGTCGTCGAGGCAATGGCCTTTGGTATGCCGGTGGTGACCTGCCCGGTTGGAGGTATTGCGGATTTTTTTGAGGACGGCGTGATGGGCTATTTATGGAAAAGGGGTGAACCTGAATCCCTTGCGGAACTGTTAAAAAACCTTATTGGCGCACGGGGAAAAATTACTGAATTTGGCCGCTGCAACCATATCTATGCAAAAGAAAATTTTATGGCTTCCAGGGCGGCGGAGAGCTTAGGGAGTATATACAACCGCATTTTATGTAATAATAGCGCTGATAAAATTTAATCAGGTGATTTTTCATGAGAGCGGCTGTCCCAGTGGTGTCCGGTTAGAGCTTTGCATTAAGCCTGACAGATGGTTTTAGGCCGGGAGACAGACTGAATTTTTCCTATAAACTAAGGGGACTGAATTTTTTTCGCGTTTGTTTGCGAAAATCATTCTGTCCCCGAATCAAGAGCTGGAAAAATAAAATCTGTCCCCTAAGTACGCCTAAGCGTATTGAGTACAATGCACGTTCTTAACCGCTCAGGCAAAGCCTCATCTTCCATACCCTTTGATGAAAGATCGCGTGATTAAAAAACTCTCCTGGTATATCAACCGCCTCTCGAAGATGTCGCCGCCGGAAGTATTGTACCGGATGGTACATAAGCTCGCTGAAAGGCGGGACAAGGCGCGCTATCTGAAAGAACCGCCTTTGAGGCCGAAGGCAGTAATATCCTCGATTTCCCACAGACTTTTCGAGCTGTGCGCCGTATCCCGTGCAGAACTAAACATGGCGGCCCAGGGTAGACTTGGGGCGGATATTGCGGCCAAGGCGGATGCCATTCTTGCCAATCGGCTTAATATCTTTGGCATTAATTATGATTTTGGGGAAAAGATCGACTGGCACCTCGATGTAAAAACGGGCCGGCGCTGGCCGCTTCACTTCTGGGCGGATGTTAACATTCGTGAAGGCTTGACCATTGGCGGGCCAAAATTTGTTTGGGAAACGAACCGGTTTTATGGTCTTCACATCCTGGGCCTGGCCTGGCGCTTGACCGGTGAAGAACGTTATGCCGCTAAAATTTTTTCACTTCTCGAAGACTGGCTGACGGCGAACCCCTATCCTCTTGGTGTCAATTGGACAAGCGGTATCGAGCTTGGAATTAGAACCGCCAATCTGATCTGGGCAATTTCAGCCCTGGCCGGCCGGCCGTTCTCCAAGCGCGAAACGGAACTTGTCAATTATTTCGTCTGGCTCCATGGCCGGCATCTATACCGTTACCCGTCAAAATATTCATCTAACAACAATCACGCCGTTGCCGAGGCCTTTGCCCTCTTCCTTACAGGCCTTTTCTTTCCTTACTTTAAAGAGGCGTCAAAATGGCTGGGCTTTGGCCGGCAGGTTCTCGATCGTGAGGGGCGGCGCCAGATTCTGAAGGATGGCGGTAGTTTTGAGTACACAACCACCTATCTCTCTTTTGTTTTTGATTTTTTTCTCCTCTATAAACTTATCTGCGATAAAAACAAAATAACCTACGACCCTATAATTAATACACGGCTCGAACAGTCTTGCGAGTTTGTGCAAGCGCTTATGGACTCCGGTGGAAACATGCCAAATATCGGTGACCAGGACAGCGCCATTCTAATTGACTTTGGTATTGATAATTTAACAAATTTTAAATCAATTCTTAATATTGGGGCGATATTATTCGCTCACTCAGGATTGAGGCCGGATGATTGGCCGGATTTTAAAACGAAAATATTATTGGCCGATGAGTCCTGCCCCGTAAAGGTTGGCGGTCAGGAAGGCGGCAGGCATAAGCCGGGACATGCCGGGCGGCATTCCATCAGCTATAGGTTGTTTAAGGAAAGTGGCCTGGCCGTGATTCGGGGGATGACGAGTAATAAAGAGTTCGTTTTCGTCGGCAACGCAACGCCTTTGGGGATGCCCCCTTTATACGCTCACGGACATCTTGACGCCTTGAGTTTTACATTTTCGCTTGCCGGCCTTGAGTTGCTGGTGGATCCCGGAACCTATCTTTATCATAGCGGCGGCAAGTGGCGCCGTTATTTCCGCTCCACCGCGGCCCATAATACGATCAGGATTAATGAAACCGATATGACTGAGCAGGTGGCTGACTTCATGTTCGGGAGATCGTATGGAATTACGGAACATTCATTAAGCGGGAACAGCGGAGAAGTTGTCTGGCAGGCCGGGCATGATGCTTACCTGAATTGCGCCGTACCTGTTTCGCATGTGAGACGGGTGGTGTTTAAGCGGGAAGGCGGAGAATTCACAATTATTGATTATTTGGATTCAAGAGGTGCCTATGTGCTTGAGCAGTATTTTCACTTCCACCCAGAGTGCTTGGTGACGGCTGCCGGAAGCACGGTAACTATTGAGAGAGAAAACGTTAAAATGGAGATGTCTTGTGACCGGCGGCTGCGGCTTGAGCTTTTTAAGGGCCGCAAGACTCCTATTCTGGGCTGGTATTCTCCGGCCTTTAATTGTCGTGTAAAGAGCTGTTCACTGGTGTGTAAGGGGGAGGTGACAGGGGCTGTAGAACTAACAACTATATTCACGATTTTGGGTCAGGATTAAACGTTATAAAAACTCAGTGGTGTCTGGTGAAAGTTGTGCGTTAAGCCTGGTTGGTGGTTTTGCCGGGAGACAGATTAAATTTTTCTTGCTCTGCCAAGGGGACTGAATTTTTTTCGCGTTTTTTCAGCGAAAAAAATTCTGTCCCCGAATCGAAAGCCGGGAAAAATAAAATCAGTCTCTTAGCGCCGTAAATTACTTGATATTAAGGAATTACGATGAATATAAGCATATTCGGGATGGGCTATGTTGGCGCAGTTTCAGCGGCCTGTCTGACGAGGGAAGGGCATCGGGTTGTCGGCGTTGATCCGGTGCGGACAAAAGTTGATTTGATTAACCAGGGGCGGTCGCCGATTATTGAAAAAGAAGTCGGGGAAATAATTAACAAGGCGGTTACGGAAAATAAACTGCGGGCGACAGTGGATACGACAGCGGCGGTTTTTGAAACGCAGGTATCTTTTGTCTGCGTGGGAACGCCGAGCCAACTGAACGGTAATCTGGATCTAAAATATATTCGGCGGGTATGTAAAGAAATTGGCGCTGTCATCGGTAAAAAGAAAGAACGGCATATTATTGTGATTCGTTCAACCATCCTGCCGGGAACTATGCGTAATGTTGTACTTCCTCTTCTTGAGGAGGCCTCCGGGAAAAAAGCGGGGAAGGATTTTGGCCTATGCAATAACCCTGAATTCCTGCGGGAGGGAACCGCGGTGTATGATTTTTATAACCCGCCGAAGACGGTAATTGGCGAAACCGACACGGACAGTGGAGATTTGCTTGCCTCAATTTATAAGAAATTGGACGCCCCGCTTATTCGTACGGATCTTGAGACCGCCGAGCTGGTGAAATATGTTGATAATGTTTGGCATGCCCTAAAGATCGGCTTTGCCAATGAGGTCGGCAACATATGTAAAGAGGCGGAAATCGACGGTCATAAATTGATGCGCATTTTTTGCCAGGATACCAAACTCAACATCTCTCAATATTATATGAAGCCGGGGTTTGCCTTTGGCGGTTCGTGCCTGCCTAAGGATCTGCGGGCCCTGACCTACAAGGCCAGGAGCATGGATCTTGAGCTGCCGATTTTAAATTCCGTCTTGACCAGTAATCAGCTGCAGGTGGAAAAGGGCATAAAAATGGTTCTCGCCAAGGGGAGTAAAAAGATTGGCGTACTCGGTTTCAGCTTTAAAGCTGGTACCGATGATCTCCGGGAAAGCCCGGTGGTTGAACTCATTGAAAGACTCCTTGGCAAGGGCTGTGATATTAAAATTTATGACCGCAACGTGAATCTCGCTAAATTGGTTGGTGCCAACCGCGATTATATTCTTAACCATATCCCCCATATTTCCAAAATGATGGTTGACAGTCTTACTGACATCCTGGAGCACGCTGAGACCATTGTGGTCGGCAATGGTGATCCTGAGTTCAGTGATATTCTTGATCGTATCAAGGATGGTCAGGTTGTGGTTGATCTGGTACGAATTTGCAGCCGAATGAGTGAAGAGGGAAAATATGATGGCATCTGCTGGTAAAAAAACGGGTATTCTGATCATTGTCGAAAATCTGCCGCTGCCCTTTGACAGGCGCGTCTGGCAGGAGGCCAATACCCTGGCTGGGGCCGGATACAAGGTGTCAATCATCTGTCCGGTGGGAAAGGGGTATGAAAAACGCTATGAGGAGATCAACGGCATCTCCATCTACCGCCATTCCCTCCCCCAAGAGGGACAGGGAGTGCTGGGGTATCTCGCTGAATATTCAGCGGCCCTGTTCCATGAATTCCGCCTTTCGCTAAAGGTGCTTTTCAGGCATGGATTCGAGGTGATTCAGGCCTGTAACCCGCCGGATAATATATTCATAATCGCTCTTTTTTATAAGATATTGGGGAACAAAAAATTTGTTTTTGACCATCATGACATCAATCCTGAATTGTATATCGCCAAATTCGGGAGAAAGGATTTTTTATATAAAGTTATGCTTCTATGGGAGCGGCTGACCTTTATGAGTGCCGATTTTTCCATCGCGACTAACGAATCTTATAAAAGAATCGCTGTCGAACGTGGACGGATGGATCCCGACAAGGTCACGGTGGTGCGGAGCGGCCCATGTTTAGAGAGAATGAAAATTGTTGAACCTGATCCATCCTGGAAAAAAGGCAGGAAATACGCGGTGGGCTATGTCGGGGTGATGGGTAAACAGGAAGGGATTGATCATCTTCTCGAGGCGGCCCGCTATATTGTCTACGAAAAAGAGAGGACGGATATTCAATTTATTCTGGTGGGAGGCGGAACTGAACTGAAGGCCATGAAGGTTATGAGTTCTTGTCTCGGGGTGGATGATTATGTCACCTTCACGGGGCGGATTCCAGATGAACTGCTGCTTAAGGCCCTTAATACGGCGGATGTCTGTGTGAATCCTGATATCGTCAACGAGATGAATGATAAATCCACGATGAACAAGATCATGGAATATATGGCTCTGGGAAAACCTATTGTCCAGTATGACCTTACAGAGGGAAAATATTCAGCCCGCGAGGCGAGTATATACGCTGAACCTAATAATCCGCAAGATATGGCGGCTAAAATTCTCCTGCTGCTGGATAATCCAGGGCTTCGCAAAAAAATGGGTGAATTTGGGCACAAACGGGTGCGGGAAGAACTCCATTGGGGAATTGAGGCCCCGAAATACCTGAGTGTGTATGAGCGGCTTTTGGAACAAGGCGGGTTAGAGGTATGTGTAAATTAATTATTTACCCACGTTAAAACATAAAAAAAGGAGGGTAAGCGCAATGACAAAGAATTATATCCGGTTAGTTATAGCTGTTTCTATGGTTTTTTTGCTCTGCGGCACCGCTAAGGCATATACCTATACCGGCGGGGACTGGGGCGGACAAGAGACGCTTGTCGCGGACGGTGGTTATCTCCCCGGGATTTTTATCAGCGGTGCTTCCCTTACGATTTCACGGAGTGCGCCTATATACAACGAGGGTTCAGATAATCTCGAGTTTCAGGTGTGGAACATAGATATGCGGCGGACAATTGTTTTCCCGAACCGGCCGGGTGCCGCTCTATCCTTTTTTTCTGATGACTATATCACGCTGCGCCAAGGGGGATCAATTTTAGCTCCCCAGGTGACGTTTGCCCTGGCGGATAATACCGGGGTATCCGCGGGGCATAATAGTATGGCGGATATTATGATTTCTACCCCCTGGTATTCTGACTTTGACTCTGGCGGGAGGACTATTGACGGTTCCTATAATATTATGGACGTTCCTCTTAACTCGGATCCGATCGTTCTTAGTTCCGCCGTGCCAATTATGCCGACTCAATGGTTATTAGGCTCAGGCCTGGCGTTTTTTGCCCTGTTCCGAAGGCGTTATTCGAGATCAGAGAGCCTGCCGGAACAGTTAGCTGATTAGTACGCCTTGGAATGGACTAAATGCTGAAAAATGAAAACAGAATTATACAACTTATCCTGCCGCTGCTGATCCTGGCAAGTTTTCTGTTCTCATATCAGGGGCAGTTGGCGCATCTAACCAGGCGCTGGCACGGTGGTGATAATGATTACTGTCTGCTGGTTATCCCTCTCTTTTTGTATCTGTTATGGGAGAGACGCGCCGACTTTCATTTCAGGGAATTTTCCTGGTCTCGGGCGGGGATAGTGATAGCGCTATTTTCCAGTCTGCTGATTATGGCAGGCGAGTTCGGCTCCGTGGAAACCCTGACCTATCTTGGCTTCTGGGCGGCCGCTGTCGGCTTAATCTGTCTGCTTTACGGGGGAAGAATCAGCCGGTTGATCTTCCCCGTTATAATTCTTGCCTTTATAATTCCCCTGCCGCCATACATTAACAGGTTGTTAACGTTCCAGTTGAAGATGTACTCATCCTCTCTGTCCGTCATGCTGCTTCGATTGTTTAATGTCAGTGTCATGCAAGATGGTAACATCATAGATTTGGGGATCAGCCGATTACAGGTAGCGGATGCCTGCAGCGGCCTTCGGTATTTTATGCCGATGCTGCTTATGTCCCTGATTATTGGGCATTTAATCAATAAAAAGTTTTGGCAGAAAGCGGTTCTTGTCTCTCTTGTCGTGCCTTTGTCTATATTAATTAACGGCATTCGGATCTTCGTTGCCGGGATGTTGACGGTTAATGGACATGAGGAGATGGTTACTAATTTTTTCCACGATTTTTCCGGTTGGCTGGGATTCATGATTGTGGCGGGCTTGCTGACGCTGTTCGCTATTCTTTTGAAAAAGAGCGGCCGCCGCCGAAGGGCGGAGAGAAAAAAGCCCTGCCATGCTGTTCCTTCCCAGTCTGGTTTGACCCGGCCGGTATTGCTGAGCCTTATTCTCTGTCTGCTTTTTATCGGCACCGGCCGGATCGTGACGCGGGGAGATACCGCCAGGCGGATTCCCGAGAGGCAGAGCTTTGCCAGCTTCCCCATGCGGATCGGTGACTGGCAGGGTAAAAGAAGCTATCTTAGCGATAATATTCTTAAATCACTCTGGGCTGATGATTACGTGCAGGCCTATTATCGGAACGCGGCACAACATAGCACTATTTATCTCCTTATACCTTATTACCGCTATCAGGGAACAAGGCATACGGCTCACGCCCCCCAGTCCTGCCTGCTGGGCGGGGGGTTCTACATGCAGTCTTCCCAGCAGCGGACTATAAAGGTGACTCCGCATAAGGTGATTCAGATAACGGCAATGAAGATGGAAAAAGGGGGCCGCAAGGTGCTGGCCAGTTATTTTTTCCTGGAGCGCGGCCGGGTTGTCACCAGTCCCTGGCTCAATAAATTTTATCTCATGTGGGATTCTTTTAGCAAGGGCCGAACCGATGGCGCCCTGGTAAGAGTTGAACTACAAATGCCTGATTCCATGTCCTATGAAAAGGCAGGCTCCGAGCTGGATGCCTTTATCCGGAAGTTGTGGCCCCATCTCATATCTTATGTCCCGTCTTAATTTGTAACTTCTCTCGTAACTATTCAGCGAAATGCCCGTGATTAGCGATAACCACTGAATGTAACTGCTCAGCTATACATCATGCTGGACGGCATTATCGACCGCATCTTGGGTGCAGCTGAGCAGTTACCTTCTCTCAAAGTTGATGCTGCCCTCTTACAAGTTTTAATCAAATCCTAAAGCAAAGTTAATCGTTCATTAATGCGGCTCGATTAATAGTGTGTCTTAGTTAACCTAATCAGCCACGCAGCGGCGGCATTATTCTCTTAAGGAAGGGCGATGTTACAGCAGCAGGTAATAATTCTTAACAATGTCCGTATGGCAATAGACGCCCTTTGCATTATTTTTGCCGGGTACATCGCCTATTATCTGCTTCCTGTATATTTTCACGGTGCCCGGCAGCCGGACGGCCGGGCTTTTCTCAGTTCGATCATGGCGGTTATGTTCCTTAACAATTACATAATGGGCCGGGTGGGCTTGTATAACGACAGCAGGCCGTCTTCCGCCCTGGAGATGCTGCGCAAGGTTCTACAGGCCATTTTGATCGATTTTATGTTCCTGGCCGGTATCTCTTTCATGCTGCCGGCAACCGGTCTGTCCCGTTCATTTTTAATTATTTTCGGGGCGGGCAGCTTCGTCTTGACGGTTATTGGCCGTATTATCGAGGAATTTTATATAACGCACCATATTGGCAATGGTTTCAATACCAGGGAAATACTTATTGTCGGTAACGAAGGCCGGGGCCGGCTGGTTGCTGGTCTGATGGAAAAGCAACTCAGCTGGGGGCATAAGGTTATTGGCCGGCTGCGGGTTAACAGAGAAGATAATGACCATGAAAATGGTGTGCTTGGCAGTCTGGAAGATCTCCCCCGGATTCTGAAAGAAAATGCCATTGACGAGGTTGTCTTTGCCATGAGCGGTGACCGCTCGGTAAAACTTGACCGCTATTTGGAGATTTGCCGGCGGGTTGGAATTCCCGCTCGTATTCTGCCTGCTCTCTGGCAGCCCGGCAATATGGCCATTTCAGTTGAGCGCTGCCAGGGAGTGCCTTTTCTGACGGTGCCGGCGGCAAATATAAACGCCACCGGCATGCTGTATAAGCGCATGCTGGATATAGCCGGTTCCTTCGCGGGCTGTATGTTGCTGCTTGTTATGCTGCCCGTAATCAGCATCCTCATCAAGATTGATTCTCCCGGGCCTGTTTTTTTTCGTCAGCGCCGAATCGGCCAGAATGGCAGAGTTTTTTCGCTCTTTAAGTTTCGCACTATGGTGAATAACGCTGAGGAGATGAAAGAGGGCCTGCTCGCTAATAACGAGATGAACGGCGCCATGTTCAAGATGAAGGATGATCCCAGAGTGACCAAGATCGGGGCCTGGCTTAGGAAGACATCTCTCGATGAATTCCCCCAGTTCTTTAATGTGCTGCGCGGTGAAATGAGTCTGGTAGGCACCCGGCCGCCGACCTTGGATGAGGTAAAGGGCTATGAGGAATGGCAGCGGCGGCGGATCTCCGCCAGACCGGGGATTACCGGTTTATGGCAGGTTTCGGGCCGCAGTAAGGTAACCGATTTTAACAAAGTTGTGGAACTCGACTGCCGTTATCTCGATAACTGGCGGTTCAGGGATGATTTAAGGATTATTTTGCGGACTATTCTTGTCATATCGCAGCGCAAGGGCGCTATGTGACTGGCAGTGAGAATGGTAAATTTGGATGTGGAATAAAGAACGTCAACCAGGGTAAAGAGATGAAAATGAGAAGATCATTCGCGGTACGGCTGCTGTGTGTGTGGCTGCTGCTTTTTGTCGCAGCCTGCGGTTCTAAAGAAGACAAGGTGCGGAAATTCTACAGCCGGGGGCAGAATCTCTATGAACAGGGGCACTATGTAAAGGCGGCTCTGGAATTTAAAAATGCTTTGCAGATTGACCGGAAATACGCTGAAGCTGATTATATGCTGGGCATGATTAATCTGAAGCAGGGGGAATTTCAGTCCGCCTTCAGCCGTTTTAAAAGGACCGTGGAGCTGGCCCCTGAAAACATCAAGGCCAGGGTGGAGATGGCCGACCTCTATATCTCGGCCGGAGCGCTGGACAGGGCTGAGGAAATGCTGTCATACATACTTAACAAGCAGCCGGAGAATGAACGAGCCCTGCTTATGCGGGGGGCGGTGCTGCTAACGAAAAAGGGGCCGAAAGCTGCCATCCGGCATCTTGAAAGGCTCAGACGGAAGGGGGATAAGAGTGAGCAGCTTTTTATCCTGCTGGCCCATGCCTATCAGCGCGCCAAAAATATAAAAAAAGATGAAGAAATCTTGCGGGAGGGGATAGGGGAAAATCCAGGATCGATAATGCTGCGGCTGGGGCTGGCGGAGAGGCTGGATAAAAGGGGGCGGTCGGCCGAGACGCTCTCATTGCTGAAAAAGGTGATAAGCCTTGCCCCTGACAAGGCGAAATATAAGTTTATTTTGGCTGGTTTTTATATTGAGCGGAAAAAAGATAAGGAGGCAGAGGTTCTCCTTGACAAACTTATTGCCGCAAGCGGCGATGATCAAACGCGGATGCGTACTAAAGTGGCGCGCTTCTTCCAAAGCAAAGGCCTTGACGAGACGGCGAAAGCGGTATTGCGGCAGGGAATCGGGGAGCAGCCGCAAGACACTCTGCAACGGCGGGTGCTGGCTGCTATTCTGCTTGATGAAGGTGAGGTCGATCAGGCCCTTAAGACTCTGAATGAAAATCTCAAGACGGGTTTGGATGATTCCGATGCCGGTATAATCGCCACCAAGGTCGGACTGGCCGGGATCTATCTGCGCAAGGGGGAATTGGCCGGGGCCGGCAGGCTGGTAAGCGAAGTCATCAAAGAAAGTCCCAAGAATATAGACGCGCACTATCTGAGGGGCAAGTTAGATATACTGGACGGCAATTATGTTGGAGCGGTGGCGGAATTTCGCACAACGGTGTACGAGCGGCCGGATAATATTGCCTATCATCTGAATCTTGTCCAGGCCTATCTCCTCAATAATGAAGCTGAACTGGCCCTTGACGCCTTAAAAAAAGCGGCCAAGGCCTTCCCGGATGCCAAAGAGGTGCAGCAGCGTCTGGTGTCTCTTCTCACTTCCCGCGGCGACCGTCCGGGGGCGCTTGCGATTGCCGAGAAGCTGCATAACCGCTACCAGGATGATCTGGGAGCCGCGGCTCAATTTGCTGATCTGCTGGTGACATCAGGCAAAGTGGATGAGGCGGAAAAGCTCTATCAATCCTTAAAAAAGAATGACAAAACAGCACCTTTCGCCTATTTGCGTCTTGCCCAGATTTATGCCTTTGCCGGTAATCGAAAAAGGGCGGAGGCTGAGGTGCGGCAGGGGATGAAAAAATATCCCGCCTCCGATAAACTGCTGGCAATGGCCGTCCAGCTCAGCGGTAAAGACCTTAGCCGGGCTCTCAAGCTGGTTCGCGCTCGTCTAACTGATAATGAAAAAGATCCCATCGCCCATAACCTGGCAGGAACGATCTATGCCCGGCAGAAAGAGGCCAAAAAGGCCATGCGGCATTTTAAGCGGGCTGCGGTTTTGGCCCCCAAATGGCCCAAGCCGCTTAATAACATGGCAATTTACAGCCTGCAAATGGGTGATAAGGAGGAGGCGGCCGCCTTTCTGCGGAAAGCACTGGCCTTAAATCCGGCCAATCGGGTTGCCTTTAACGCCCTTGGCTCACTTCGTGAACGAAGCGGTGAATACGACAAGGCGATCTCTATCTATGAGAGGGCCTTAAAAAAGAACCCGAAGCTCTGGGACGCGGCCAATAATCTTGCCTTTCTCCTGGTTGAGACGCGGGGCACAAAAAAGGATATTAAGCGCGCCTATTCCCTGGCCAAGAAGGCCCTTGAGCTGAACCCGGAGGCACCGGCAGTGCTTGATACCCTGGGCTGGGTGTATTACAGGCAGGGACGCGATAAGCTGGCGCTTGCCCATCTTCGGCTGGCGGTCAATAAACTAAAGAGGGTTCCGGCAATAGTGCGTTACCACCTTGGCATGGCTTTATTGAAAAATGGCAAAAAGGGCGAGGGGCGCAGCCAACTGCAAAAGGCGCTCGCGGAGCAGAAGGATTTCCCCGGCCGCCCTGCAGCTAAAGAAAAGTTACAGGAGATATTATGACTATTGGACAAAGGGGAATGGGCCGGATGATTACATTTCGGCTGCTGTTGGTGTTGTTTGCGGCGCTTTCGGTAGTCCAGGCGCCGCGGGCCGTGTCCGCCGCGCCTGGACTGCCGCCAGCCGCCCTGCCGCCCGCTTACCGTATTGGGCCGGGAGATATTTTGGCGATTACGGTGTGGAAGAATGACAACTTGAGCCGGGTCGTGCCGGTACTGCCGGACGGACGCGTCTCGCTGCCGCTTTTGGGCGAAATTACCGCCGCCGGAAAAACGGTAAGTGAGTTACAGGCTGAACTTACCAAAAAGTGGAAAGAGTATGCCGCTAATCCAGTGGTAACGGTAACCGTTAATCAAGTAAACAGTTTCCTGATTTATATAATCGGCAAGGTTAATTCACCCGGTCGTTTTCAGCTTAACTCACAGACCTCCGTGCTGCAGGCCCTCGCCATGGCCAGCGGCTTGAATCCCTTTGCCCAGGGGGATGAGATCAAAATATTCCGCCGCCGCCAGGGGAAGATGGTTATCTATCCCTTTGACTTGGATAAGGTCGAAAAAGGGGTAAGTCTCAATCAGAACATACTGCTCATGCCCGGCGATGTTATCGTTGTGCCATGAATTAAGAATGCGGCAGGACGAGCGTAAAATTCGCCTCATGGAGCCGGTATTTATCGTCTGCTTTCTGGCCCTTGTTACGCTCAGTCTGTTAGGGCCGGCGATGGCGGGGGCCGCGGAGTGGAAACTGGTTCCCGGTCTTGGAATTAAGGAGGAGTACAACGATAATGTGCTCTTTGTCGAGAATCCGGCGGGGGGGGAGATGATTACCACCCTTGACGGCCGCCTTACGGCGCTTCGGCGTACAGCGCGAAGTTCTGTTAAGATGTCCGGTTCTCTTTCGGTTGTCCGTCATGCTAAATCGTCTTACTTAGACGCCTGGGATCAGAATTACAGTTTGTCTCTTAATCGGCGCATGACGGAGCGGCTGCAGATGGGTATATCCACATCGGTTGCCAGGGACTCCAGGGTGGATCGTTATCTCGACGAGGGCGGCCTGGTGACCGATACCTCTAACCGCTGGCTGGAGCAGGTGCAGCTAAACGGTAATTACGCCTGGTCAGAAAACACCAGTGGCAGCTTCAGTTACACCTTCTCTAATCAGCACTATAAAGGGCGGGATCTGGGGGCGAGCCGCTCTCAGGAAATCACCCTGGGAGCCATGTTTCATCCTCTCTGGAAACCGGCTAATTCATCAATTTTTACCGAACTGAAATTAGGAATAAATGATTTTTCTACTTCAAAAATTGATGAGTACAGTTTGGCGGTTGGTTGCGGTTATTCGGTGAATGAACTCTGGCGTCTCACCCTGGGCGGCGGTATGCAGTACAGCAGGACAACAAGGGAAGGCCGGAACGTGGGGTTTAGGTTAGAGACTACGCCGACTCCACATTTCGTCGCGGTAACATCAATTCCCGTAGAGAACTCCTGGTCAGACATCGGCTGGTTAACCCGTATCATTCTTGATTATCACGGTGAGCGAATGAAGGGGTCAATACGGTTGAGTCATGATTTTTATCCGGCCAGCGATTATGCCAGCTTGGCGGTGCGTGACCGCGTGTTGGTGAAGGCCGATCATAGTCTGAACGAAAAAATGTCAGTTTCTCTGTCCGGCGAGTACACCCATACCCGTTCTGTGGGCGGCGGGCTTGATTCCAGAATTCTTAATACAATAATCTGGCGTTTGAAACCGCGGTTTAGCTATACCCTGAGTAAAAATGTCAGTCTGCGGGCGGCCTATGCCTATACCAGCAACCTGGATCGCCTCACCGGGATCAAGGAGGTGCAGAACCGGGTAAATATGGCGCTTAATTTTAGCATGAACGTGCTGAAATGAACTTTAGGCGGTTAAGGGGGGCCGTGTCACTCAAAAATTGTCTGATAACTATAAGGGGCATTATCCCCTGAATATATAGAAAAGGAGCTTGGCTGATCTTATGGAACAAACCCCGCAACTACGTGACTATATTGACATCCTCAAACGAAGGAAATGGAGCCTGATTCTCTCCACCCTGCTGGTGATTATTGCCGCCGGCGCTTTGGCTGTGCTCTTGCCGCCGATTTATAAATCGACCTCCACCATCCTGATCGAGGAACAGGAAATTCCCCAGGACTACATCATGTCCACGGTAACCAGCTACGCGGAGCAGCGGCTTCAGGTCATCAACCAGAGGATAATGAGTACATCTCATCTGGTGAGTATTATTGACAGGTTCAATCTTTATCCTGAACTGCGTGAAGACTGGACCACGGAGGAAATTATCAACAAGATGCGTGATGACATACAACTTGATTTCATCAACGCCAAGGTCATGGATCCAAGAACCGGGCGGCCGTCCACCGCCACCATTGCCTTTACCCTTTCATATGAAGGAAAAAATCCAGGGCTGGTACAAAAGGTGGCCTCAAGACTTGCTTCGCTGTACCTCGAGGAAAATCTCAAGGTTCGTGAAAAACAGGTGAAAGAGACATCGGCATTTTTTAACGACGAGATCAAGAAAGTACGGCGGAAAATAGATAAACTGGAAGGGAAAATCGCCGCCTTCAAGGAAAAACACGTCGATAATCTGCCGGAGTTGCTGCAGTCGAATATGCAGAGTCTTGGCGACGTTGAGCGGGCCATGGACAGGATGCGTGAGCAGGTGCGCACCCTTAGGGAGAGGAAGAGTTATCTTGAGGCGCAGCTGGCGGTTACTCCGTCAAACAATCAGGCGGCGGCGGTGGCCGGCCAGCTGAAACTGGCGGCATTACAGCGGCAGTTAACCAGCCTCAGCGCCGGGTTCAGCGCCAAATATCCCGATGTTATTAAATTAAAGGCGGAAATAGTTAAACTTAAAGCCCGGCTGCGGAAAGAGCCGGTTCTGAAAAAAGTTGAAGCGGGGCAGCCTGATAATCCGGCCCATGTTACCCTGGCCTCGCAATTGGCCGCGGTTGAGTCGGATCTCGCTTCGTATTCCCGGCAGGTGGCAGAAATGGAAAAGAAGGCCGCTGATCTGCGGCGGCGTGTCCGCACCACCCCGCAGGTGGAAAAGGAATACGGCACTATACTGGCCGACCGCCATAATTTGCAGGCCCAGTATAATGACCTAATGGGCAAGTTTCTTGAATCTAAAGTAGCCCAGGGGCTCGAAAAGGAGCAGAAGGGTGAGCGCTTTACTATCATTGATCCGGCCCGGCTGCCTGTAAAACCATATAAACCGAACCGGCTGGCCATCATATTGCTTGGTGTTGTTTTAGGTCTCGGTGCCGGAGCGGGAACCGCGGCGGTAAGAGAAATGAACGACGATGCCGTGTACAGTCCGGATATTTTATCGCGGGCCGGCTCCTGCAAGGTTCTGGCCTGCATCCCGGAAATAGTCTCTAAACAGGATAAAATCAGCCGCCGCCGCCGGAGACTTATTATCGCCGTCTCGGTAGTTGTCTGCCTCGCCGCCGGGGTTGTTATTTTCAATTATACGGTGATGGATCTTGATGTCTTTATGGCCAAGTTAAGTAGGAAAATGCTGTAAAGACAGGTAGATAAGGGTTAGTCTGGGAGGCTGTGTTAAATTTTTTCTTATTAATATAATTATTGGAGTGCGGACATGAATATAGCCATATCTCGGAGTGAAGGCGAAAAGAGGCCCGATGGCTGGTTGTCGCCGGTTTATGGGCGGTCAAGAAAAGTTTCAGTAGATCACAAGGCGCTGGATAGAAACCGCTTGGTTGGATATTCTCGGGACGCGGAGGCGGTGGAGGCCTTTAAGATGCTGCGCACCAAGATTTTACAGGTGGCCGGTGCCGAGGATCGGCGGGTAATTATGGTAACCAGTCCGCGTCAGGGCGAGGGTAAGACCATGATAACCGTCAATCTCGCTCTCACCTTCGCCAAGGAGTTCAGCCAGACCGTTCTGCTCATTGACGGAGATCTAAAAAATCAGAATATTCACACTTGTCTCGGCTATGAATCGGAGCGCGGATTAGGGGATTATCTCTACGGTCAGGCCAAGTTTGAAGACCTGGTTGCCTGGCCCGGTATCGAGAAGTTGACCATTGTTTCCGGCGGCTCTTATAGATCGGAGAGCGCGGAATTACTTAATTCTCCGAAGATGCATGAGCTGATGAATGATTTGAAAAACAGGTTTCGGGAGAGATACGTAATAATTGACGCGCCGGCGGCGCTTGATAGCGCCGATACTAATGTCCTGGCCCCGATGGTGGATGGTATTATTCTTGTCGTTCAGGCCGGCAGAACTTTGAAGAAGGACATCTCGGCGGCCCTTAAACTTCTGCCGGCCGCTAAAATACTTGGATTTGTGGTTAATCGCTTCCCCCAAAAATGAAGTAAATAATAGTCTTTAGATTATTTAAATCATAATAAACATTTAATCCTATCCTAATTTTCATGGGTTAACCTGGCAACATAAAATGTTTGAGGGGCCATGATGCTAAAGGCGGAGAGGCTTTTTCATATGCTTTTAGGCCGGGAGACAGATTAAATTTTTCCTATAGACCAAGGGGACTGAACTTTTTTCGCGTTTTTTGGCGAAAATAATTCTGTCCACGAATCGAAAGCTGGAAAAATAAAATCTGTCCCCCTAAGGACTTGTTCCTCAATAACCTTTACATCCTGCTTGTCTTTTTTGCCATCCTCTGCGTTGCACAAACGGTTACATAGTTCAACTATGCGCCCGTTTGTACGCCTTGATTATGACAAAAAATCCTACGCAATATTGTAAAGTTTATTTCGTCACAAGTCCTAAGTACCGTAAGCGTATTGAGAACAATGCCGGCTCTTAAACGGACTACTGAAAACAAAGGAGGTAAATTATGCGGACACGGACAATTCTTTATGGTCTTACCATGGCTGCCGCTCTGCTGGCGGCTTCCCAGGCGCAAGCCTTCACTCATGACTGGTCAAACGCGACGGTCGTAAATGACCCGGTAGCAAAAAATATTGCCGCCGGGCGCGATATTGTCAAAGCGATGTATGATTACGATCCGGCTGATGGTTACCAATATTTTCGTATGGATATGGCCGGCCCCTTCACCAATGTCTCCCCCACCACCTACGCCTTTTATATTAACGCCCTGAGCGGGGGCGGTAACGGCGCCGCTATTGATTATGTCCCTGATTCGTTAAACGGCATTGATTTTATTATCGATGGAACCCTGAATAATTCGCTGTTCAGTGACACCGGCGGCTGGCGTTTTAACCTGTACGCCTGGAACGGTACCAGTTTTGTTGAGTCTGGAACGGTGGACGGGCAATTGTCAAGTACGACCTTAGAGTTGCGAACCAAGGGGCTTCCTGAGGTTACAGGTGAGGATGTTACGGCGGGAACCTACAGCACTACTTTTTATGATACCACTAAGACGACGCACATCAAAGGCAGTCCTGTGCCCATTCCTTCCTCTCTGATGTTGTTGTTCTCCGGTTTGATATTTTTTGGCAGATGCCGTTTCATGGATAGCTGAAAAAGGTATAAAGTCCTTCTTCCCCCCTGACGGGAGGCCATATCTTCCTCGGTATTTCGGCCTCCCGTTTTCTTTAAAAAAATCTCACACTATAATTTATCCGACTATTGAATTTTAAAGATTTTTTCATCGGAACATAACTGATTGCAAATTATAAAGTTGACGTAAATTGGTATTAATCTGTGGCTGGAGGCCGCGGATGGTAAGATTTTTCAGCGGCCAAGAATGGAAAGAAAGAGAGAGAGGCAATAATGGAAAATAAAACGATCAGGACTATTCGCAGAAAGAATAAAGGCTGTGGCGCGGGTGATAAACATGAGAAGCTGGTGGATTACCTGAACGGGGTCAGAGAGGAAGAATTTACCGGCTATATAAAGGTGAATTACAGCCAGGGTAATATTGGCCGTATAGAGAAGTTTGAGGAAATACTGCGTCGTTAGCCGTAATCCACTCTGTCTATGGCCGCGAATTTAATCCAAAGTTAAAAATCATTTAATCAGAGGTAAATATTCAGGGGTTAGGCTGAAAACAGATCTGTAAAGGGCAATACAAGCTGAAGATGGAAAGTTTTAAACGGCGTTTCTTGGGGAGTTAGAGCGCCGGGAAAATTTATAACATCGGACTCTTAAAATAAGTATGGTCTGAGCAAAGTCAAGATTAAATGGAAGGTAGTAAATTTAATTCAAACTTAAAAATCATTTAATCATAAGTAAATGTATAGAGGTTAG
>CAZSOB010000004.1:0-21818 GCA_964608155.1 uncultured Desulfobulbia bacterium | reverse complement strand
GGCCGGTCAGGTGGAGCAGGCGGGCGTTCTGCCGGGCCAAACGCAGAAAATAGCTTAACTGCGAACGCAGCTTATCTAAATTGAAACATTCCAGTAATAATTTCTGTTGATAGGCCAACCTGGCCTGCCGCAACTGGTCTTCCTGGGGCGGATTCAGCCTGACCTCCGCGTCAAAATTCAAAACATCTTCATCCGTTGCCACCCCTTGAGCAGAGATGGGGGAGCGGAGGACAATCCCCTCTAAGCTCTTACAACGGCTCAACGCCACATACACCTGACCGTGGGCAAAGGCCGCCTGGGCGTCAATGATGGCCTTTTCGAAGGTGAGCCCCTGGCTTTTATGGATGGTAATGGCCCAGGCAAGCTTCAGGGGGAATTGGATAAATGCGCCAATAACCTCCTCTTCAATTTCCTGGCTTTTTTTGTTGACGGTGTATTTAATATTCTGCCATTCCTCCGGTTCAACCTCAATTCTCTGCTTATCTCCAGCGCAAAAAACCTCGATACTTTCAGGGGTCAGCCTGGTCACGAGGCCTATTTTGCCATTATAATAGCGTTTCTCAGGGCTTGAATCGTTGCGCACAAACATGACCTGAGCCCCCTTCTTCAGCTGCAGAGTGGCGGGAGCCGGGTAGGCATGTTCGGGGAATTCGCCGATAATTTTGGCAGGGAATAAATACTTTTTGCCGGTCAGGGAATGGAGTTTGTCCCGATTAATGGCATCTGCCTGCCGATTATGGGTGGTAAGGGTGATATAGTCATCCCTGGTCGAAAAATCGGCAAGACAGCGTTTGTTTAAGGCGGCTTGCGTCTGCTCGTCAAGGCAGTTATCCCGTACCCGGTTCAGGAGCTCAATAAAATGGGGATCGGACTGTCGGTAGATGTGCCGCAGCTCAATAGTCAACAGCTCGGTTTGACGAAGTGCTCTACTGCTGAAAAAATAAACCGACTCATAGTATTGCCGCAGAATCTGCCACTCATCGGGCCTGGCAATCGGTGACAACTGGTGCAGATCACCAATCATCAGAAGCTGCACGCCGCCAAAAGGCCGGTTATTACGGCGGTGATGGCGGAGAGCCGCGTCTATCGCGTCAAGCAAATCGGCCCGCACCATGCTGATTTCATCAATAACGAGTAAATCGAGGCTCTTAATGATCGCCTTTTTTTCGTTACTGAAACGAAAGCGGCGCTGGTTGTTTTGTTCATAGGCCTCGCTGCCTGGTACAAAGGGGCCAAAGGGTAATTGGAAAAAGGAATGCAGGGTTACCCCGCCGGCATTGATGGCCGCTACCCCGGTGGGCGCGGTAATAATCAGCCGTTTGGCGGTGTTTTTACACAGGTTACGCAGAAAGGTAGTTTTGCCGGTTCCTGCCTTACCGGTGAGAAAGATATTGCGGTCGGTATACTGGACAAAATCATGGGCTAAGCGCAATTCGTAATTTGTCTTATCTGTATTAAACAAATTTATGTACTGACGATTCGTAATTAGTCAGCCCTCTAAGCAGCCGACTATCTATTATTTAAAAAAAGTGGTAGCTGTTCAGCTGCACTCAATCCGAAACTCCGCTCTATGGCACTGGTGAATCTATTACCAGATATCATGTTATACCTCCAAATCCCGGATGACGAGAAGCCGGATGTCGGTCATGTCTTCAATGGCGTAGCGGATTCCCTCCCGGCCCAGGCCGGAGTCTTTGATGCCGCCGTAGGGCATTTGATCGGCGCGCCAGGATGGTACATCGCCGATAATAACCCCGCCCACCTCCAGGGTGTCCCAGGCCAGGTTCATCTTGTATATATCTCTGGTGAAGACCCCGGTCTGGAGACCGAAGGCTGAGTCGTTTACCTCATTAATGGCGGCCCTGAAGTCGGTGAAGGAGGAGAGAATTGCCACTGGTCCAAAGGCCTCTTCACGGCAGATATTTTCTTCTTTCGGCACCTCTTCGAGGAGGGTCGCCTCCAGAATAGCACCTTGGCGGCGGCCGCCGCAGAGCAGTCTGGCCCCGTGCTTGAGGGCTGAGTTAATCCACTCCTCCACCCGTCTGGCCTCTTTTTCGCTGATCATGGGGCCGATGAAGGTGTCTTCCTCGGCGGGATTACCTGATTTTAGCTTTTGGGCCGCCGTGACTAAGGCCTTTTTGAATGACTCATAGATGTCGGCATGCACCAGGATACGCTGTACCCCGACACAACTCTGGCCTGATTGATAGAAGGCTCCAAATACAACACGGCGCACGGCATCAGCAATATCGGTGTCGTGGTCAATGATGCAGGCGGCATTACCGCCCAGCTCCAGAACCACCTTTTTCTTGCCGGCCCTGGCTTTTAAGGCCCAGCCCACGATTGGGGAACCGGTGAAACTCAGCAGCTTGAGACGTTCATCCTCGGTGAACAGTCTGGCTCCCTCACGGCTGCAGGGCAGGATGGAGAAGGCCCCGGACGGCAGATCCGTTTCTGCCAGAACCTCGCCGATAATTAAGGCCCCGATGGGGGTGAGACTGGCGGGCTTCATGACAAATGGGCAGCCCGCGGCTATGGCGGGTGCCACCTTATGGGCGGCCAGGTTCAAGGGGAAGTTAAAGGGAGTAATAAAAGAACAGGGCCCCACCGGGACACGTTTGGTCATTCCCGTGTAGCCATTGGTGCGTGGACTGCGGTCTAATGGGATGAATTCACCATTCAGACGTACCGCCTCCTCGGCGGCAATTTTAAAGGTTTCAATGAGCCGGGTGACCTCGCCCCGGCTGTCTTTAATGGGTTTGCCCGCCTCAATACAGAGGGCCTGGGCCAGTTCCCCGGCGCGGGCCGTAAAGCGCTGCACGCAATGGTTTAAAACCTCCTGGCGTTTATAGGCCGGAAAACGCCGCATAGCCTCAGCGGCTTCGACGGCGAGGCCAATGGCCCGGGAGATAGTCTCCTCATCGGCCAAGGCGGCGTGGCTGACAACTTGGCCGGAGTATTTATCAACAATAGGTAAATCGAGATTGGCCTGTACCGGTTTGTTGGCCAGATAATATGGGTATTGCTTATTAAGCATAACGGGCCTCATGGGTTGAATTCGGGGTAAATTAAATAGGGCATTGAATCTTTCCCAGCCGCTCACTCAACAGGGCGTTTTCCCGGTAGTCAATGGGGATACCGATTAATACCGGTTTGTCCTGCTCAAAGGCCCATTCCAGGGCCGGAAGCAGATCAACCGCATTTTCCACCCGTCGGCCCAGGCAGTCGAATGATTCGGCCAATTTAATAATGTCAGGGTTGTTGAAATGGAGATTGGTGTGACGGTGAAAGTGGTTTTCCTGTTTCCATTTGATAAGTCCGTACTCGTGGTCTTCCCAAATCATCACCACAATATTAGCTCCGATCCGGCGGGCGGTTTCCAACTCCTGGAGGTTCATCAGAAAGCCCCCGTCGCCACAGATGGCCAGGATTTTTTTCTCTGGATATATCAGCTTGGCGGCAATGGCTCCCGGCAGGGCGAAACCCATGGAACAGAAACCGTTGGGAATCAGGCAGGTATTAGGCTCGTCACAGTGATAATAGCGGGCTATCCACATTTTATGGGCCCCTACGTCACTGATAAGGATATCCTCTGGGCCCATGATCTGGCGGGTATCCCATAATATTTTCTGGGGCCGGATGCAGCCTCTGGTCTCATCGTCCTTGTGGGCCGCGAAATCATCTAACAGCAGAGCCCGTAACCTGGCCTGATTAGACAGGTCATAGGTAAGCGGCTGGAGATTAAGACGTTGATTCAGCATCCACAGGGCATGGGGTAGGTCGCCCACGACCTCAATATCTACCCGGTAATGATCGTCTGCTTCGGCGGGCATGGTGTCGATATGAATGATTTTCTTTGGATTACAGTTGCACTGATTCCATATCTTGGGCTGATACTCCACCAGATCATAACCCAGAGTTATGACCAGATCAGCGTTATTGATTATATCCCAGGTGTAATCGTGTGATTGGAGACCAATGGTGAACATATAGCAGGGATCATGGCGCGACAGCACTCCCTTGCCCATGAAGGTCGTTACCACCCCGATGCCGGTACGTCGGGCAAAGATGCGGAGCTGGTGGGCGGCCTGGGTACGGATGGCACCATTGCCGGCCAGGATTACCGGCCTTTCGGCCTTGCTGATCAGTCCCATGGCGGCATCGATAACGGTATCGTCCGGAACCGGGCGGCGGTAGAAATGGAGCGGGATGGGGGAGTTGTCCACCTCGTAGGCGGCGATGTTGTCGGCCAGTTCAATATGGCAGGCCCCTGGCTTTTCGTAGAGCGCCAATTTGAAGGCCTTGCGGATGACCTCGGGGATATTCAGGGAATGACGGATGGGCTGAGCCCATTTGGTCAGGGGCCGAAACATACCCACCGCGTCCATATTCTGGTGGCTTTCCTTGTGCTGACGGTGACTGTCGGCCTGGCCGGTTATGACCACCAGCGGCGAACGATCCATATTGGCGTTTGCCACACCGGTGACTAAGTTTGTGGCCCCCGGCCCCAGGGTGCCGAGGCAGACTCCCACCTCACCGGTGAGACGGCCATAGACATCGGCCATGAAGGCGGCTCCCTGCTCCTGGCGGCAGAGGATAAAATTTATAGGGGATTTATCAAGGGCCATCATCAGGCTGGCATTTTCTTCACCAGGCAGCCCGAATATATATTTTACGCCCTCATTCTCAAGACATTTGACGAATAGATCAGCAGCTTTCATATGGGTTAACGGGTATTTTCAATGTTATTGTCGCATTTCTCGTTAAATTGGCACAGCATTTTTTCCATAACCGCTTTGTCTAATTTCCCCATTGATACCAATATCTTGCCTAAGGGGAAGACACATTCCTGCTGGATACGTAGGAGATTGTCAATCTCGGCGGTGGTTATAAAGCCGCATTCAACGGCAATTTCGCCGAAAAGTTTATTGGTGTCGATCTGGGCATTTAAGACCGCAAAGACCTGCTTTACGTTCAGCATCCGTTCGTTTAAGGCAATCTTGCCAATCGGGGTCTTTTGACTGATCTGGGTATTTAAGGCCTCGTAGACCGCTTCCTCATCGACCAAACCATGGTCAATGAGATATTGTCCAAATCTGCTTTTGATCATAACGTATCCTCAGGGCTGGGATTTATTTTATGCTAACTCGAATAATTATATGATAGAAAAAAACCAGAGACAAGGACTCTTTTTGAATTTTGCGGCCTATTTCCCTTATTTACGATGGTGTATAATAATACCGGTATCAATCGTTGTTTTTTGCCTCCCGCAGGGCCAATTGGCCGCAGGCGGCTGAGATGTCGCTGCCCCGGCTGTCCCTGATTATGGTGGTGTAATCGGCTTGCCGAAGGATGGCCTGGAATTCTCTTATAGTTTCTTTGCCGGGGCGTTTGTAGGGCAGCTCCCGGCATTCATTAAAGGGCAGGAGATTAACGCGGCAGGGGATTCCGGCTAATTTCCTGGCCAGGGCATGGGCGGCGTCCGGTTGGTCGTTAATCCCCTTCAGCATGAGGTAGGCAAAGAGAATAACCCCCTTGCGGGGCAGAGGGTAAGACCTGCAGGCGGCAAGGAGGTCGTCTAAGGGGTGGCGGCGGTTGATGGGCATGATCTGATCTCGGATGTCGTTATCCGCCGCGTGCAGGGAGACAGCGAGGTTGACATTGACCGCACCAGGAAGGTGCTGGAGGGCGGGGATTATGCCGCAGGTGGATACGGTTATCCGCCGCCGGGTGAATTCCAGGCCCTGTTGATCCATGAGGATGTGGAGGGCGGTAAGCAGGTGATCGTAGTTGGCTAAGGGCTCACCCATGCCCATAAAAACCAGATTGTTAATGAGCTCTCTAAGGCGGCCGTTGCCCATCTTGTTGCGCAGCATATCCTCCATAACCGCCAGCACCTGGCCGGTAATTTCGGCGGGCCGGAGGTTGCGCTTGAAACCTAAGCTGGCGGTGAGGCAGAACTTGCAGCCCATGGCGCAGCCGGCCTGGGACGAGAGGCAGAGGGTGTGCCGCCCATGGCCGGGAATGAGGACGCTCTCGATGAGGAGTCCGTCGTCTAAACGCAGCATATACTTGCGGGTGCCGTCTTCTGAGATCTCAACTTCTTTAATTCGCAGGCGGCTGAGACGGGCATGAGCGCCAAGCTGCTTACGGATATCTCTTTTTAGCTCTAACTGCTCTATGTCATGGAGTCCGGGGCGCTGTAATTGACTGAATATCTGCGGGGCGCGCCCCGGCGGCAGGCTTAGAGAAAGCAGAAAATCGGTTAGTTGCGCCTTGGTCAGATCGCGGAGATCGGTATTATTCATCAAGCAGACGTTTTTGGCCTTTTAATTTCTGAATGGCTCCAATTTCCTGAGTCACCTCAACCACTCCAAGATATTCGCCGTCATCGCCATAGACCGGGAAATAGCGGAT
This sequence comes from uncultured Desulfobulbia bacterium, assembly GCA_964608155.1. Taxonomy (GTDB): domain Bacteria; phylum Desulfobacterota; class Desulfobulbia; order Desulfobulbales; family VMSU01; genus JAADIV01. The sequence continues at coordinate 15,401 of CAZSOB010000004.1, read as the reverse complement.
CAAGACCTTATCGTCCCGAAAATCAATCCAGAATTCCGCTTTGTCCAAGGTTTTATCCTTGAAGCCGCTGACGATCTTTTTAACGGTCTCCACACTGTGTGCCGGGTGGCATTTCTCCACCTGGCGGCCGATAACCGAACGGGTGCGGGGAAAGATTTTTTCCTTGTCGAGACGATTGAAATAGCTCACCGCGTCATCGGCGTTGACAAAGGTAACCTCAAAGGGCAGGGCCTCCATGACGGCATTTAGTTCCTTATACGACAGGTTCTCAATTAATTTTCTGGTTCCGCTGCCACCCTGCTCCACCTCTTCGGCCATGGCCTGGAATTTAGCGAAGGCTCCGCTGCCGTAAATTTCACGGTTAATTCGGTTAAATTCTGTTAGGATATGGTCGTTATCTTCCGGGCTGAATAACTTGATGCCCATGGGATAGAGAACATCGTTTTCTTTCCAGATATGTTCGGCCCGCACCTTGAGGTAATCCATGCCTTCGGCCGTGAATTGCAGGCGGGCTTCCAGATCCATGGCCTCAAAGCCGGGTAGGGCGGCCACCATTTTGCCGAGAAGGCCGCGCTCCGCTTCATGTTCCATGAGCATTACTCCGAGCGGGCCGCCCTCAACGGGGATTCCCCTGTCACCCATACGGGGGAAGAGAATTTCCTCCTCCTTTTTATTATGGACTTTATCACCAAATTGAAGAAGAAAATCAAGGGCGCGGCCCATCTGTACCTTATTTATCTTCTCGTTTAATTCGATGTCATCAAGGCAGTTCTTTAAAACCGCCATACTACGTTCAATAAGCTCATGTTCGGCAATGAGATAATCGTCCCAGCGTTTAAAATTTGGCATAAACTGACTCCTTATTAGAGAATTTGTGAGTGATTAGACAAAATAAAAAGACAAAATAAAAAAGTCTATTTGATGGCGTCGCAAAAAGTCCGATCTACTGCGTTGTGGCGTTTCGGCAGGCCTCGCAGTCTACGCTTAGCTGACTTAGCCGTCGTAAGTGTGTGACGGACTTTTTACGAGTCCATCCTATTTAGCATGATGTCTAAAAGTAACAACAATGTCCGGTTAAGAACCTGTATTAACATTAATAAGCTTACGGCGCTAAGGGACTGATTTTATTTTTCCCAGCTTTCGATTCGGGGACAGAATGATTTTCGCTGAAAAAACGCGAAAATCATTCTGTCCCCTCAGTGAAGAGGAAAAATTAAATCTGTTTCCCGACATAAAACCACCAACCTGGCTTAATGCGAGACTTCGGATTGGGTGCAGCTGAATTAGTTGCAAAAAATCAAATTGGCGGGGCGATGGTAACAATTATCCGCATATCGCTGACAGCCATGACCCCGTGGGGTTCGCTGATGTCGGAGATGAGCATGTCGCCGGTCTGGGCTGGTATTTCGCTGTCCTGGCCCAAAAATTTACCATCGCCCTCAATGACGAGAATGCTGAGCTGCCCCTCAATATCATGGGAATGAACCGGAAAAATCTGACCGGCGCTAAGATTAAAATTGATGATCTTAAAATACGGCGAGTCGTGGAGCAATGAACTATTCATGGTAAGGGGATTAAACTTTCTGGTCTCGGACAGGTTTATTTTCTTCATTGCGGCTCTCCTGTTATCATGGTTTATTAAGGGCTATGGGAGCTATTATAGCATTATTATACCTGTTAAGGGGCGGAAAGTCGATACCGCACCTTATTTGTCTGTTAGTATATTTACATGATGTCTAAAAGTGACGATAACCACCAATGTGCAGCTTCCAAGCTACTAAAGTAACAGTCATGCCCGGTCAACCCGGGCACAACGAAACATGAAAGTCGTGGTAAGGCCAACACCCTTGGCTGGTGACTTTCATATAAATATAGGCCGGGGGCACTCCGGTTGTTTGGCTGAATAGTTACGTCTGTTAAAATACATCACCCCGTCAAGAGAGGCCTTGACTTAGGTCAACGGCCATAATTTATTCATAGATAGAGACAAAAAGAGATAAAAATGACCAAGAAAAAAAATAGACGCATACGCAAGGCAGTTATTCCGGTGGCTGGTATGGGTACCCGGTTTCTGCCGGCCAGCAAGGCTATTCCCAAAGAAATGTTGACTATTGTTGACCGCCCTACTATCCAGTATATCGTTGAGGAGGTGGTGGACTCAGGTATTGAGGAAATTATTTTTATCACCAGCGCCGGCAAGGATGCCATAGAGAACCATTTTGACTATGATTATGAGCTTGATATGGTGCTGAAGGCCAAGGGTAAGACCGAGATGCACCGTGAGGTTCAGCATTTGGCCGGTTTGATTGATATTGTCTCGGTACGCCAGAAAAAGCCCCTGGGGCTGGGACACGCCATTCTGTCGGCCCGTAACGTGGTGGGTGATGAACCATTTCTGGTTCTGCTTGGTGATGATCTGGTGCTGGCCGAGCGCCCCTGCTGCCGCCAGATGCTTGATCTCTATGAGAAGGTGGGGGAATCCATTGTCGCGGTGCAGACCGTGCCCAGGGATCAGACCTTTCAATATGGCATTGTTGAGGGTGAGCTCAAGCGGGAACGGGTTTATGAGGTCACAAGAATGATGGAGAAACCGGCCCCCGGCACCACGGATTCCAATCTGGCCATTATCGGCCGTTATATTCTGGAGCCCGATATATTTGAGATGCTGGCCCATACCACCCCCGGTCATGGTGGTGAGATTCAGCTCACCGATGCCCTTCTTGCCATGGCCATGAAGAGGACTATGTACGCCTTTGAATTTGAGGGTACCCGCTATGATGCCGGTGATAAGATGGGTTACCTGAAGGCCATTGTCGCCTACGCCCTGCATCATCCCCAGTTGAAGGATGGCTTTCGCCGGCATCTGCTGGAAGTGGCCGAGGGATTGTGAGAGTTGGAAAATGTTATATCTTGAAGTGGCGGTTGCCTCGCCCATTGTTGAATGCCTCACCTATCTCCCCCCTGATCCCTGCCCGGTGCAGCTGTGTCCCGGTCTGCGCCTGCTCGTACCCCTGGGGCCCAGACTGCTAACCGGTTATTTGCTGGCCGTGGGCGACAGGCCGCCGGCCGGGGATTATACCTTGCGGCCCGCGGCTGATATTCTTGATCCCCGTCCCCTCTTTCCGGCCGTTATGATCCCTTTTTTCCGCTGGCTGGCCGGATATTATCAATACCCCATCGGCGAAATTATCCGGGCCGCTCTGCCGGGGGGGTTGACCTGTCACAGCGGCCGCCGTGTTTTACTCACTGAGGCCGGCCGCTCTTTTCTCTCCGGGTTGCCGGAATCAGAACTAACGGCTGAGGATTGGCGTAGTGTGCTTCTTGAACGGGGGGAGTTGTCAATTGCCGCCACCCGTAAGTTATGGCGCCGCCGGGCTGATAGTAATCTGCTGCGCCGCTGGCAGAGTGAGGGGCTGGTGGAAATCCGTCTGGAGGTCTGCCAGGACAGGGTTCGTGATAAACGTGAACTCTGTGTCCGCGCGTTCTCTCTCAGGCCGGCGGAGGTTCCTCTGAAAGCTTCTGAACGTAAGACCTTGGATCTTGTCCTGGAGCAGGCCGCTGCGGCTGAGCGGCCCTGGGTGAGCCGCCGGGATTTAAACCGGGTTTATGCCGGGGCGGGACGGGTATTGGGGGCGCTGCGGGATAAGGGATTGCTGAGCATGGAAGAGCGCAGTGTCTATCGTACCCCCTTTGGTGAACGGCCGCCTTTTTACCCCAAACCGGACTCACTTAGTGCTGATCAGGAAAGGGTGATGGCTGACTTGATCCCAGCCTTACGAGCCGGGAGCTTTCGCACCTATCTCCTCCATGGTGTAACTGGCAGCGGCAAGACCGAAATCTATCTCCGGGCCGCGGAAGAGACTCTGCGGCAGGGCCGTGATGTCCTGGTGCTGGTACCGGAAATCGCCCTGGCCTCGCAGATTGAGGGGAATTTTCTGGCCCGTTTCGGGGAGCGTATCGCCTTGCTGCACAGCGGACTCTCCGCCGGTGAGCGGCTTGATCAATGGAAGCGGGTGGCCGCTGGTGCCGTTCGTGTCGTCATTGGGGCTCGTTCAGCTCTCTTCGCGCCCCTGAGCAATCTTGGGTTGATTGTGGTTGATGAAGAGCATGACGGGGCCTATAAACAGGAGGATGGATTTTGTTATCAGGGCAGGGATGCCGCCATTATGAGGGCCAAAATGGCGGGAGCGGTGGCGCTTCTCGGTTCGGCCACCCCCTCTGTTATCAGTTATAATCACGCTCTGAACGGTAAATATGATCTGTTGCGAATGCCGGTACGGGTGGCGGACAGGCAATTACCGACGGTGGAGATTATTGATCTGCGGGGTGTGAAAACCACCAACGGCCGGCCGCCCATGTTTACTAACCAGCTTATCCGGGCTCTGCGGGAAAATTTCAAGAGCGGCGCTCAGAGTCTTATATTCTTAAACCGGCGCGGCTATGCCAATATGATGCTCTGCCCGGAATGCGGTTATATTCTCCAATGTGAGCATTGCCAGGTAAGCCTCACCCTGCATCGCAAGAAGCGGCAGCTGATCTGTCATTATTGCGGCAGCAGGAGAAAAAGCGCCGCCCTCTGCCCGAGATGTCAGGCCGTTGATTTATTGGAAGTGGGATTTGGTACGGAACGGCTGGAGGACGAGCTGCAGAAAATTATGCCCCAGGCCCGGATTGCCCGCTTAGACCGGGATACCGCCCTTGACCGCCGCAGGTATATTAAGATACTGCGTGAGGTGCATCAGGGTGAGGTTGATATTCTGGTGGGCACCCAGATGATCGCCAAGGGGCATCACTTCCCCGGCGTTAATCTGGTCGGGGTAATTTGGGCCGATGCCTCGCTGTCGCTGCCTGATTACCGGGCGGCGGAGCGGACTTTTCAGCTCTTGACCCAGGTCTTTGGCCGGGCCGGACGGGGTGAACGGCCGGGCAGGGTACTGGTGCAGACTCATCATCCTGAGCATTACAGTATTCTGAACTCCAGGGATAATGATTATGAGGCGATGTTCAAGTCAGAGCTTGCCATGCGGCGGACTCTGCAATATCCGCCCTTCAGCCGCCTGATTAATCTGCGGTTCAGCGCAGAGCGGGAGGATAAGGTACGGCAGGCGGTCATGCTCATGGCCGAGGCAGCCAAGCCATATTGTCGAAAGGGGTTGTCTATGCTGGGCCCGGCTCCCTCTCCTCTGGCCCGTCTTCGGGGCCGTTACCGCTGGCAATTATTATTAAAGGGCGAAGCCGGACGTCTGCATGCCTTGAGTGCCTTTTTGCAACAGCGCGCCCAGAAGGCCGGTTTCCCCGGCGGGGTAAAAATGACGGTGGACGTTGATCCTGAAAATATGTTATAAAACACGGATAGCTGCTCAGCCCGGTTATGGGTAACCGGGCTGGTAATTATTCAGCGTGACGCATAGAAGTAACAATAACCACAGAATTGTAACTGTTCAGGAAAGCGCAGACTCCGGATGTGCCCGAGATGTGGTTGATAATGCCGTTCAGCAGATAGCGAACGAAGTGAGACTTCGAGACATCCGTATGCTGGACGGCATTATCGGCCGCAGGTAAGCGAGCCTGTGAGACTCCGGATTGGGTGCAGCTGAATAGTTACCTGGGCTGAATAAATTTTTGCCCTCATTAAATCCACGGTCATGATCAAAAAAATAATAACTTACCCTAATCCAATTCTTACAAAAAAAGCCGCGCCGGTAATTAGTTTTGATGATGAATTAAAACGGGTTATCCATGATATGATGGAAACCATGTTCGATGCCCCCGGTGCCGGTCTGGCCGCCCCCCAGATTGGTATGTCGAGACAATTGGTGATAATTAACACCTCGGAGCAGGAGGAGGATGCCGATGAAAAGGCCATCGCCCTCATCAATCCTTTGATTACGGCGGGAGAAGGCTCGGAGACGGAAAAGGAGGGCTGTCTGTCGGTGATTGACTATTCGGCCAAGGTAAAACGCTTCACAAAAATAACTGTCCAGGCCCTGGATGCCGCCGGTAAGGAAATTGAGTTTGAGGCCGAGAGTTTTTTTGCCAGGGTAATTCAGCATGAATGTGATCATCTCGCGGGCAAGCTCTTCATCGACCGGATAAGCTCTTTGAAACGTGGTTTATATAAAAAGAAGCTGAAAAAAATTTTGGCGGAACGTGAGTGTGAAGCAAAAAAAACAAAAAGGTGAGAGATGAATAAGCCCCGGATTGTTTTTATGGGTACTCCCGATTTTGCCGTCCCCGCCCTTCGTCTCCTGCTGGAACGGGGGGAGCGGGTGGCGGCGGTGGTGAGCCAGCCGGATCGTCGTCAGGGGCGCGGTCGTAAGCTGAGCCTGCCGCCGGTGAAGAAACTGGCTCTTGAGGCTGGGATTCCCGTATTACAACCCGAGAAGATCAAAGGGGTTCTGGTTAATTTATTGCGCCCCCTGCGGCCCGATTTAATCATTGTGGCAGCTTACGGACGTATTCTGCCGGAGGAAATTCTCGAGCTGCCGCCCCAGGGTTGTATAAATATTCACGGCTCCCTGTTACCCCGGTTGCGGGGGGCGGCCCCGATTCAGCGGGCCATTCTGAATGGCGATACTGAAACCGGGATCACCACCATGCGGATGGCCGCCGGTCTGGATACCGGGGATATATTATTGTCCGCCGCCCTGCCCATCAGCGATGATGATACCTCAGGCACCTTGTTCACGGCCATGGCTGACTTGGGTGCCGGGCTTCTAATCGACACCCTGGATGAATTAGAGGCCGGTACCCTTACGCCCCGGCCCCAGGATGACGCCCTTGCCACTCTGGCTCCGCCTCTCCAGAAGGAAGAGGCGGTTATTCATTGGCAGCGGCCGGCCGCGGCCATCAGCTGCCAGATCCGAGGGCTTGATCCCTGGCCCCTGGCCTATACCTGGCTGGGAAATAAACGCCTGCGGCTCTTTAAGCCGCGGGTCATTGAAGGGCAGAACGCTCAGCCCGGGACGATCCTAACGGCCGATAAAAAAGGTCTGCTGGTCGCCTGCGGGGCAGATGCCCTTCTTCTCAAAGAGGTGCAGTTAGACGGCGGGAAACGGATGCCGGTGGCCTCTTTTATCCAGGGCCGTTCTTTAAAGGCCGGGGAGACGCTTGGCGCATAGCCTGGTCGTGTTATCATGAACAATACCCCCTCTATTCTTTACGCTGATTGCTTCTCCGGAATTAGCGGTGATATGTTTCTTGCCGCCCTGCTAGATGCCGGTCTGCCCTTAGATGTCCTCCAGGTCGGGCTTGATCTCCTGAATCTCCCGGGCTATGAGTTATGCCCCGTTGAATGGCTCCAGGGAGCCATTGCCGCCCGTGGCCTTAAAGTGCGTATTGCCGCGCTTCAGAAGTCCAGAACCTGGCTGGAAATCAAGGCCATGATAGCCGGCAGCGCCTTAACTGCCGGTGTTAAACAACGGGCTCAAGCCATCTTTAAGATTTTGGCCCAGGCTGAGGCCCGCATTCACGGTCAGAGTGCGAATGAGGTGCATTTTCATGAGGTGGGGGCGGTGGACAGTATTGTTGATATTGTCGGGGCCGCCATTGGCCTTGAGTATTTTCATATTGTGAGGTTTACCGCCTCTGCCCTGCCCATGCCCTCGGGCTGGGTGGAGTGCCGCCATGGCCGTCTGCCCCTGCCTGCCCCGGCGGTCTGTGAAATATTAAAGGGTGTTCCCGTTTATGGGGTCAATATCCGGCAGGAATTGGTTACTCCCACCGGGGCTGCGATTATCAAGGCCATGGCGGTTGATTTCGGCCCCCAGCCTCCCATGCGTCCGCGTGATATTGGTTATGGAGCCGGAAGCCGGCAGCTGCCAGAGGGCCAGCCCAATCTGCTTCGCCTTATTATCGGCGAAGCTCGACAGGTTCCGGAGGCTCAGGAGGTGGTGGTCATGGCAACCAATATTGATGACTGGTCACCGGAGGGTTATCCCTTTTTAAGTGCCAGACTCCTTGATGCCGGAGCCCTGGATGTGACTCTGACCCCCATTCAGATGAAGAAAGGGCGGCCTGGCTTTAAGATTGAGGTTCTAACTGAACCTGCGGCCGCCCTGGCCCTGAAGGATATTCTCCTCAGCGAGACCACGGCTGTCGGTCTCCGTTTCCGGCGTGAGGAACGATTTACCCTGGTTCGGGAGAGCGGCTGGCTGCCAAGTTCTCTGGGCCCCATTCAGGCCAAGAGGGTCACAACCCCGGACGGCGGCAGCCGGATAAGCCCGGAATATGAGGACTGCAAACGCCTGGCCCAGCGCCATCAAATATCGTTACGGGCGGTATACGAGGAGGCCTGCCAACGGTCGGCGGCCGATTTCAGGCTGGAGGAGGCGGGTGAATAATCTGATTATGTGCATCGCCACGGGCTTCTACAGCGGCTATCTGCCCATAGCCCCCGGCACCTGGGGCTCACTCGCGGCTCTGCCGCTCAATTTTCTGCTGCTCAAACTCAGCATGCCCCATTACGCCATGGCTCTGGTCTTCATCTTTATTCTGGCCGTGGCTACTGCCGGTTCAGCGGAGAAGATTATTGACCGTAAAGACCCGGGGGTGGTGGTTATTGATGAGATAATCGGCATGCTCATCACCCTGATTGGCGCCCCGTTTACTCCCCTCGCCTGGGCAACGGGCTTTCTGCTCTTCCGCCTCTTTGATATCTGGAAGCCTTTCCCTGTCCGTTGGGCCGATCGCCATCTAAACGGCGGCCTGGGTATTGTTTTAGATGATGTCCTCGCCGCGGCTTACGCCCTCCTCTGTATGCAGATTTTTCGTTTATGGTAAAGGGAAACCCAAAAACCCCAAAAAAAATTCCCAAAGGCACGGACACAGGATCCTTTTGATACGCCCTTTCCTCAACATGATAATAGATTTTCACACCCATATATTCCCCGATAAGCTGGCTGCCGCGGCCATACCAAAGCTGGAAAAGGCCGGCGGCATCACGGCCCATACCAACGGCACCCGGCAGGGATTATTAGAATCCATGGCTCGGGCCGGGGTGGATAAAAGCGTGGTCTGCGCCGTTGCCACCCGCCCCGAACAGTTTGAGCCCATCCTGAACTGGGCCGCGGAATTCGCCGATGAACGTCTCATCCCCTTTCCCTCAGTACATCCCGCCGCCCCTGACTGTCTGCGCCAGATTGACCGGATTAAAAAGGCCGGATTTAAGGGAATCAAGATGCATCCCTTTTATCAGGATTTTTACCTGAATGAGGCCCGTCTATCCCCCATCTATGAGCGAATCAGCGCCCACGGCCTGATTCTTCTCCTCCATACCGGCTTTGATCTGGCCTTCCCGAAAATCAGGCGGGCAGATCCGGCCCAGATCGTCCAGGTGGCAGAACAATTCCCAAAATTGAAATTGGTAGCCTCCCATCTTGGCGCCTGGCGCTTATGGGACGAGGTGCGGGATATACTTTGCGGCCGCCGGATTTATATGGATATTTCCTTTGCCTTAGATTTTCTGGAACCGGCAGAGGCCCGGGAGATTATTACTAACCATCCGCCTGATTTCCTGCTCTTTGGCAGCGATTCACCCTGGACGGATCAGAAGGCAACCTTGGAATTATTGACCCGCTTAGATCTGGAGGCGGAATTACATTGTAAAATTCTGGGTGATAATGGCCGCCGCCTTTTGGACGGTGGTTAAATATCCCCATTCCCTGGGATTAAAAATTGACAAAAATATTGTTTTGTGATGATATGACCAAATGAGGGGCTGTTAAAAACCATGGTAAATAATGGGGGGGAAGTCATGCGTAAAATGACAGTATTTGCGGCTTTGTTAATAATGTGTTTTACAGCCGTGCCTGCCCGGGCCGCCGAAACAATAAACATTACGGTGAGCAGAGGCGACTGCCTAATCTGTCTCTGTGAAAAATATCTTGCTGATCCTGCCAATGACTGGCAGAAAATAGCCCGGCTCAATCATCTCTCCAACCCCGCACGGATTTACCCTGGTGATGTGCTTGCCTTTCCCGTTGATTTACTGAAAGGTATCCCTTTGGCTGGTGTTGTAACTTTTCTTAAGGGCAGGGTTGAATTTCTGCCTGCCGATGGCTCATCCTGGATACCGCTTAAACTTAATGCCGCCCTTATGCAGGGTGAGGTAATCAGGACACTTGATAAAAGCGCGGTGGAAATATCCTATCAGGACGGGGATATCCTGTTTTTACGTGATAATACTAAGCTGCGTATTGATACTGCCAGGGCCAGAACCAGCCGCAATCGAGTATATGAGATGTTTCTAAAGGCAGGGCGGGCAATTAATACCATCAGACGTTCCACCGGCAAAAAAGTTCGTTACCGGGTGCGCACCCCAACGGCGGTTGCCGCAGCCCGGGGTACAGAATTCCGTACCAGGGTAGAGGGGGATGAGGTCACCAGAGTCGAGGTTCTCAAGGGGGTGGTTAATGTCAGCGCCGACGGCAGAGTGGTTGATGTCGCGGCCGGTCATGGGGCGGTTGTTACGCCAAAAGAAACTGCCCCGCAACTGGCGGTACTTCTGCCGCCGCCCCGTCCTTTGGCCGTTAAATCTCTTTATCGGCAGATGCCGCTGGAATTTTCTTTCTCCGCAGTTGCTGGAGCGGCGGCATCCAGGGTTATGCTGGCGCGGGATGCCGCCCTTAAAGATGTGGTCAAAGAGAAAACAATTACCCCGTCCGCTGTCCTGCGCATTGTCGGTGTTAAAGACGGCATATATTTTCTTGGCTGTCGTTCTATTGACCGCTTCGGTTTAGAGGGTTTTTTTGACAAACCTGTGCAGGTAAAGGTTCGGGTAAATCCTTTACCGCCATTTATTAAATATCCCAAGTCCAAAGCCGCTCTTAAAGAACAGAAGGTCAAACTGTTGTGGCTCAAAGTCGGTGATGCGGCAGCCTATCATCTTCAACTGGCGGCCGATAAAATCTTTACCTCCCCCATTATTGATCTGAAGGATATTACCGATACCGCTTACCAGACCGCCAAATTGGCTTATGGCACCTATTATTTCCGGATCAGCTCCATCGCCGCTGATAATTATGAGGGGGTATGGTCTGATACAGGCCGCTTTAGCCTTATTCCTCCGCCGCCCGCTCCACCCATTGAGCCGCCCCGGCTTGGCAAAGGCAAGGATGTTCATATCCGCTGGCGGAATATTGGGCTCGGTATCACTTATCAGGTTCAGATTGCCAGGCGGCCTGATTTCGCTGCCATCTGGCTGAATAAGACAATAAAAAAAGCGGAATTATCTTTTGAGCGCCCGAAAAAGGCTGCCACCTATTATGTCCGTACCAGAGCCATTGATCCGGACGGCTACACCGGCAACTGGTCCGCGCCGCAGTCCTTTACCATTCGTCATAAGTGGGAAGGCTGGGCTTTCGGGGCTTTTTTTGTAACTTTAATTGCCATAACTATGTAAGATTATGCAAAAAAACGGATTCCACGGGAAACCGTTGCACCGTTTCCTCCTGCTTGTCTTTTTGTCAGGCTTCTTGATTCTCGCCTTTGATTATCTGGGCTTTTTTGAAGGCCTCAATAACTATTGCTATGACCTTTATTTTCGCCTTCAACCGACAGCGGCAGTTAATAAACGTATAATCCTGATTACGGTTGATGAAGAAAGTCTGCTTAAATTAGGCCGCTGGCCGATTGCGCGGAAATATTATGCCGAGCTGCTCAACCGTCTTAAGCTGGCAGATGTGGTGGGCTTTGATATCCTTTTTGATGAGCCCAGCAGTGATGACGCGGTGTTTCGGGCCGCTATCCGCCGCCATGGGCGAGTTGTTCTTGTCGCCCATGTTGATCGTTATCTGCAGGTCAAACTCCCGGTATTTTATCGTGATGCTGCGGCTCTCGGCCATGTTCATATTGATCTGGATGTGGATGGCGAGGCTCGTTATGTCTTTAATGAAATTGCCACGGGCAATACCGAACTGCCGTCTTTGGCCAAGGCCATGGCCGATTTTGGCCGCAAGCCAGACTACTCTTCCCAGTTACGGACGGCAAACGGCTATATTCGCCAGTCAGAGCGGATGGGGATCAACTATTACGGTGATGTCTTTCAACGGCTGGCGCTGGATGATGTGCTTGCCGGTGATCATTTTTCTCAGGCCTTTTTTAGCCGCAAACTGGTGCTGGTCGGAGTAACGGCATCCGGGTTGGTAGACAGATACTCGACACCGGTATCAGCAAAAGGCCGCGGCATGGCTGGTGTTGTCCTCCAGGCAACCATTCTGAATAACATCCTGAATCACAGCGGTATGATCCGGGTGCCGCAATGGCAGGCGCTTAGTATTTTTCTGCTGTTTTATATTGTGACTTTGTGGGCTGCCTTTTTCTTCAGGCGGCAGGGGCTGGTCTTCTTCCCGACCATAGCTTTTCTGGTACTTCTGTTTTCATTTGTCGCTCACCGCTGGTTTTATGTGTGGATAGGGCCCGCGCCCTTTCTTTTGGCATGCCTGACCGGCTTTATCTGCGTCTGGGTACTGCGTCTGGAACTTATGAGCCGACAGTTATCTCTGGCCAATCGTGAATGGCAGGACTCTTTTGACAGTATGACCGATGCTGTTTTTATTTATGGTCTGGCGGGCACTTTGGTAAAAGAAAATAGTGTGGCCAAGTCCTTTCACCATGGTATTGCCGCAGATATACTTGCTGAACGCAGCAGGCTGCTGCTTGCTGGAGACGAGGTGCAGGACAAAGCTCAGATTGCCGACCCGGATCTTAACAAGCATCTGGAAATCAGATCCTGGCGCCGTCTCGATGAAAATCAGCGTTTGCTCGGCGTGATGCATGTAGTTGCCGATGTAACCGAAAAAAAGCTCATGGAAATTAAAGAGGCTGCTCTCCAGGCCCAATTGATTACGGCTCAGCGTATGGAGGCTATTGCCAGTCTTGCCGGAGGGGTTGCCCATGACTTTAATAATGTCTTGAGTGCTATTCTCGGCTATGGCGAGTTGCTGGCGCTGGCGCTGTCTGAGCAGCCCGATCTCCATGATAAGGTTTGTATTATTCTTGAAGCGGGAGAGCGGGGAGCAACCCTGGCGCGCCAGCTTCTTCTCTTCAGCCGCAAGAAACAAACAACAAAGCAGGCGGTTGATCTTGGTACCCTGACCGAGAACATGGTGAAGATGCTGACCAGAATACTGGGTAATAATATCAAGATTGTTCTGGAACTCAATCCAGGGCAAGCCCCGATATTTGCCGATCCCGGTCAGATAGACCAGGTGTTGATGAACCTGGTGGTGAACGCCAGGGACGCCATGCCGGAGGGCGGCGTATTGTCCATTCTTGTGGATGAGTACACCGCCCTGGAAGATGAGATGTTGAACAGCGGTATGCTGCGGGCCGGCAGGTATATGCGAATGACTGTGAGTGATACCGGTGAGGGCATAGCGCCTGAGCAGCTTGGGCATATTTTTGAGCCCTTTTATTCCACCAAGGAGGAGGGGAAGGGTACCGGATTGGGGCTGGCAACCGTCTTCCGGATTATTGAGCAGCATCAGGGCGGTATTGCCGTGGCAAGTGAAATTGGTCTGGGTACCTCATTTATGGTTTATTTGCCGCGTGGTAAAGAAGCGGTGCGCCAGGGGACGGCTGCCCTGGTACCAGTAATGCCCAGGGGGCGGGAAACTATTTTACTGGCTGAGCATAATCCGCTGTTGGGGACAATGCTTGGTGATATCCTTAATTCCCTCGGTTATAACGTTATTTTGAGGCCTAAAGGCAGTGATGCCGTGGCCTTTGGCAGTAAAAACAGCTTTGATCTGTTGATAACCGAGGTTATTATGCCTGATATGAGCGGCAAAGAAATAGGGCAGCTGCTACGGCATATTAAACCGGCCATTAAAATTTTGTATATCTCCGGTTATCCGGAAGAGGCCCTGTCTCGCTACGGGGAGTGGCTGCCGGGAAAGGAGTTCTTTATGCAGAAGCCCATAACCTCAGCCATGCTCGCCGCTAAGATCAGGGCAATTCTTGATGATTAAATCTGGGCCGGGAGAGGTTTATTGCGTTTTTTCAGTAGTATCCGGTTGGGATGTTGCGGCGCTGACTTTGTTCTGCCACGCAATTAATGAGCGATAACAAAGGCGCCGGGGAAGCGGCCTGTTAGGCGTCTTGCCATTTGGCGGGCCGTGGCAAGTTCACGGCCGGCCCGTACCTGAACCCTGTAGAGCCTTCTGCCGCGTCTGTCTAAACGATTTATAGTTTTATATCCTTGACTTAAAAGGCTTTTTTGCAGACGTCTGGCATTTTTACGGTTGGCAAAGGCCCCTACCTGAACAAAGAAATTACCTCTGTTGAAGTTTTTATAGGGTAGAAATTGTTTGCTACGCCCCTGACCGTTGTGGGTGGTAGCTGTTTCGCCCAGGGCGGTTATTCTGACATGGGCGGTGCCCTTATGCAGCATGCCAAGTGTTCTGGCTCCCGCCTTGGTAAGATCAATAATGCGGCCGCGGACAAAGGGGCCGCGATCATTGATCCTGACAACGGTATGACGGCCGTTCTCGAGATTCGTCACTAACAGGTAGGTGTTCATGGGCAGAGTTTTGTGGGCCGCGGTTTTTTCATACATATTATAGATTTCGCCGTTGGAGGTCTTACGGCCGTGAAATTTAGGGCCGTACCAGGAGGCAATGCCGGTTTCCGTGTAACCGTAGGCCGAGGGAATAGGATAATAGGTTCTGCCATGCACCCGGTATGGCTTTTGAGTGCCTGGTACTCTGGCTCTGGGAGGCAGCTGTTTGGCAGGGCGGGTGAAACGAGGGGGCAGCTTTGAATAGGGAACATGGTTGGCGGCGCAGCCACTCAATAAAAAAATAAGCAGGATGGCGGCTGTTTTAATAATTTTCATCAGTTGTGTCCGGTTAGAGTTTTGCATTAAGCTTGGTTGGTGGTTTTAGGCAGGGAGACAGATTCTATTTTTCCCCTCAACTCAGGGGACTGAATTTTTTTCGCGTTTTTTGGCGAAAATCATTCTGTCCCCGAATCGAAAGCCGGGAAAAATAAAATCAGTCCCCTGAGTGCCGTAAATTTATTGATATCAATGCAAGTTCTTAACCGGACATTACTAAATTTTCATGGTTGTGTTATTTCTAATCTCTGGCGGAAAAATGCCCCGGCCCGGCCAGTGGTATGCGGGGTGTAGGGACGCGGGGCGGAATAGGCAGCAGCTGGTTTTACGGCATCCAAGATAACCTTGCCATCTTTATTCACGTAAGACAGGCTCAGGTCAAGAAGGGTGCGGCAGACCTGGAGGACACCGTGGGAATCACGGCAGATCTGCACCGGCTCCCAGCGTCTTGAGAGATAGGTCTTGAGCCAGATGCCCTGCTGTTCACTGCCGTTTAGTTTGTCGGTCATTACTGCCCCGCCCTGACCGTTATCCTGATAGAGGTTGGCATCCAACTGCTGTTCCA
>CAZSOB010000003.1:0-29977 GCA_964608155.1 uncultured Desulfobulbia bacterium | reverse complement strand
ACCTGGGCGGCATGGACGGCCTCTGTCATATTACCGATCTCTCCTGGGGCCGGGTGTCACATCCCTCCAAGATGTTCCAGGTCGGTGAAAATATAGATGTTAAGATCTTAAAATTCGATAAGGATTCCGGCAAGGTATCTCTCGGTGTCAAGCAGCTTAAGGAAGATCCCTGGTCAACGGTTCAGGAACGCTATCCGGTGGGCACCAAGGCCAGCGGTAAGGTGGTCAGTATCACGGATTACGGAGTATTTGCCGAATTGGAAGAGGGTGTTGAGGGCCTGGCTCATATTTCAGAGATGACTTGGTCAAAAAAGGCCAAACATCCCTCTAAGCTGGTTGCCATGGGAGATCAGATTGAGATAGTTATTCTCAATGTTGACGCCGCCGCCAAGCGTATATCTCTGGGCATGAAGCAGTTACAGCCTAATCCCTGGGATCTGGTTTCTGAGAATTACCCCGTGGGTTCCATTATTGAGGGTAAGGTTAAGAATATTACGGACTTTGGGGTATTCATCGGTATTGAGGAGGGCATTGACGGTCTTATTCATGTCTCCGATCTCTCCTGGACCGAGCGTATTAAGCATCCTTCAGAGAAATACAGCAAGGGTGATACCCTGCAGGCTGTGGTCTTGAAAATTGACCGCGAAAACGAGCGCTTTTCTCTCGGGGTCAAGCAGCTGGAGCCCGATCCCTGGCAGGAGGCTGTAACCAAATATCCCGTGGGCAGCAAGATCACCGGTAAAATCACTAATGTGACGGATTTTGGGGTTTTTGTTGAGGTTGAGGACGGCATTGAGGGTTTGGTGCATGTCTCTGAGATCAGCGAAGACAAAATCAACAGCCCGGTGGGTCTCTATAAGGTCGGTAATGAGTTAGAGACCAGAGTAATTAATGTCTCAGCCAAGGATCGCAAGATAGGCCTGTCCATTAAGGCCCTGGCCGACAAGCAGGAGGATGTGCTTGAGGAGTATCAGAAGAAACAGGCCAGCCCCTCTACTATTGGTGATCTCTTGAATGCCAAGAAGGAGGAGATTGCTGCCCAGCAGCAGAACGAGGACGGCGATAAAAAAGAGACAGACGCCTGATTAAGGCGTTCATAGTCATGGAGAAAAGGTTATTTCACCAGAGGCATCCCGTCGTATTCGGTTTATTCGTTTTGACGGGTCTGTTCCTCTTCCTCTTCGGTGGAATAACCTTTTTTATTGCCCGCCTGATTCATCCTCAGGCCTATGAGACTACCCCCGCCAATGCCATTGGTGTTCTGCGTCTGCAGGGAGTTATTATGGATGCCGATAAGTCCATCAAGATATTGACCGACTTTCGCCGTAATCCCCATATCAAGGCCATAGTTGTACGGATAGACAGCCCTGGCGGAGCTGTGGGTGCCTCACAGGAAATATATGATGAAATCCGGCGGACGGCACGGGTAAAACCCGTGGTTGCCAGTATGCAGTCCGTGGCAGCTTCGGGGGCATATTACGCCGCCCTGGGGGCCAGTCGTATTGTCGCTGATCCCGGCACCATAACCGGCAGTATAGGGGTTATTATCAAGTTCCCCAATTTGAAAAAAATATTCGATAAGATCGGCTATAAGACGGAAGTGGTAAAGAGCGGAATCAACAAAGATATTGGTTCCATGTCCCGTAATATGACTCCCGAAGAACGCCAGCTGCTCCAGAAGATGATTAATAACGTCCTTAAACAGTTTGTCGGAGCGGTGGCACAGAGTCGTCATCTAACGGTGGCCAAGGTTAAAAAGATTGCCGATGGCCGGGTGTTTACCGGCGAACAGGCCCTGAATCTGGGTTTGCTTGATAAACTTGGTAATTTTACCACCGCCGTGGAAATGGCAGCCAAACTTGGCGGTATCACCATTAAAAATCCTTCCCTGGTTTATCCGGAAGATAATAAATTTAACCTTCTCCATTATCTGGGTGACATGAAGAGTCAGCTGCTCGGAAGTGTATTATGGAACAGGATGCCGGCTCTTATGTATCAGACTAATTAACCACCATGCTTAAAAAAGATATTATTAATTATATAGTAGAGAATATGCCGTATTTGATGAAGCAGGACGCTTCACGGGCGGTAAAAATCATTATAACATCCCTGGTTGAAGGGTTAAAAAATGGCCAGCGGGTTGAGATCAGAGGTTTTGGCAGTTTAAGTGTACGTGAGCGCCGCGCTAAATCGGTACCCAATCCCAAAACCGGGGAGATGATGCATATCCCGGCCCGGAAATCAATTCATTTTACCATGAGTAAATCACTGAAAGAACCGTTGATTAAGGGTTAATCACGGATATCGCTTCCCTGCTTTGACTGTTGCAGTCGTATAGTTTCCCCAAGGATAGCAAAATTGATGCTGCCTCATAATGTAAGAGCTCATCAGTACCTTCCGATTCCCCTGTACGTGAGAAGGCTGCTGAAACGGACGAGGCAAGTGCAGACTCCGAGATGAGGTGTTGGTGAATCCTTACCCGCAGTCAGAATAATCCGCTGTCCCCCTTTCCCTCTCGCAAAATTACCGGCTCCGCTTTAGTCAAAGAGATAACGGTTGAGGGCTCTGGATATATTGAGCCCCCGTCAATGATCAGATCAACCACGTTAGCCAGCTTTTCTTCAAGTTCATAGGCCTCACTAACCGGTATTTCATCCTCATTGAGGATGGCAGAGGTGGTCAGAATCGGGTTACCGAGGGCCTCCACCAGGGCCAGGCATATATTATTATCCGGCACCCTTATTCCCACTGTCTTCTGTTTACTGGTCATAATCCTGGGCACTATTTTCATGGTGGGCAGGATAAAGGTGTAGGCCCCGGGCAGATGCCGTTTCATTAACCGATAGGCCTGGTTTGAAATGTGACAGTATTGACTTACATTCTTCAGACTGCTGCACATGAAACTGAATGGTTTATGGGTGGGCCGCCGCTTTAGTTGATGAATCCTTTTTACCGCCTTCTGGTTGAATATATCACAACCGATACCATAAATGGTATCAGTTGGATAACAGATAATATCACCGCGGCGCAGCCTGTCTGCCACCTGCGCGATAAGTCGGACTTGTGGATTGTCGGGGTTAATATTAAGCATTGGACGATATTGCGCCGAATGGCTATACTTGTCAAGTAAAGAATTTCCCCTTTTAGGACTTGTGACGAGAACCTGTCCTGAGTACCGTAATGCGCTCTGTCTGATTTTTGCCGGTCTTGCCAGATGTACAAGCGGATATGAGAGTAAATATCGTGTCAGCCCCCAAAGAGAAAAATTTTGCCGCCATTGATTTGGGTAGTAATAGTTTCCGCCTGCTGGCGGTTTCCGGTCAGTCGGCGAAATGGCCTCCCGGCCGAATTTTGCTTGATACCTGCTGCCAGACCCGTCTTGGCGAGGAATTAACAACAACAGGCGGATTAAGCGCGGCGGCCCGCCGGCGCGGACTTGCCGCCTGCCGGGAATTTGCCCGACAATTGCGGAAGCTGCCGGTTATGCCGTTAAGGGCCTGTGGTACTCAAGCTCTGCGTCAGGCGGGCAACAGCCGGGAATTTATTCAAGAGGCCGAAGAAATTTTACCCTGCCGCATTGAGATTCTCAGCCCGGAACAGGAGGCGGCATATACCCTTCTGGGTTGTCAGGCCGGGCAAAAAGGGGGCAGCCGCCCTCTGCTTTTAGTCGACGCCGGGGGCGGCAGTACCGAAATAATTCTGGCCCGCTGCAGACAGAAATTGTTGATCCGCAGTTTGCCCATTGGGGCTGTTAATTTAACGGAACGATTTTTCAGGGCCGGAATCAACGCCCCGGCCCTGGTTAAAATGAGAATCTTTCTTACTGAACAGATTAGGCCCGTATTGAGCGAGCTGCTGCCTGCTGATCAAAGCAAAGTACATCTCGCGGCCTCCGGCGGTACCGCTAACGCACTGGCCATGCTCTCTCTGAGACTGCGGAATTATCAGGCGGAGTTGATTCAGGGCAGCAGATTGACCAGGGCCGGATTAGATAAAATTATGGCCCGCTTAACGACTCTAAACTCCAGGGCACTCCGCTCTATACCGGGCCTGGGAGAAAGAGGGGCAATTATTCCGGCGGGTATAATGCTGCTGCAGGCTGTTATTGAAATTGCCGGTCAGGACTTAACAGTAAGTAGCAGCGGTTTTTTAGAAGGAATTGTCCTGAGTCACAGGGATGACTGAGCCGCTGCCCCATGCTTTTTATAAAACTGTCGTTTTTATCATTTTGTTATTTATGAAAATAATTTAAAATAAAAAATTACCAGTAACTTCAACCATGCCCGGTACCCTGAGACCGTTTTCATCTTTTTCATATAAGTGCTGAACAGTTACAGTTCATAGTTTAGGGCAGGTTATCCGCCTTAGCTAAATAGTTACCAAGCCAATTACCATAATTTCTTCCCTGGGAGCCCTTTGCGATGCAAGATAAAATTATACTTGATGCCTATACCTTTGACGACCTGCTGCTGGTTCCACAGGCCTCCGATGTTCTGCCTGCTGAGGTAGAACTCGGCACCCGATTGACCAAGACGATTAATTTACAGATTCCCTTAATCAGTGCTGCCATGGACAGTGTCACCGAGCACCGGACGGCCATCAGCATGGCCCGGGAAGGGGGGATGGGTATTATTCATAAAAATATGGGGATTGATAACCAAATTCTGGAGGTACAAAGGGTCAAAAAATCCGAATCCGGCATGATTGTCGATCCAATTACCGTGGAGGAGGAGGCCACGGTGGCCGATGTTCAGACCATTATGCAGCGTTTTCATATCTCCGGGGTACCAGTGCGGCGGGGCAAGAAGCTGGTGGGAATCGTTACCAACCGTGACCTGCGCTTTGTCTCCGACCCCCTGCTCCGGGTACGCGATGTCATGACCAGCAAGAATCTGATAACCGCCCAGGTGGGAATTACCCTGGAACAGTCCAAGGCCCTGCTCCACGAACACCGGATTGAAAAATTGCTGGTAGTGGACGATGACGGCAACTTGACGGGGCTGATTACCACCAAGGATCTGGAAAAAATCAAACGCTACCCCCACGCCGCCAAAGATGGCTTGGGCCGCCTGCTGGTGGGCGCGGCCATTGGGGTTGATACCCCCCCCGAATCATTAGAGGGCCTGATTAAGGCCGGAGTGGATATTGTGGTTTTAGATTCCGCCCATGGCCATTCCAGAAATATCATCAACGCCTTAAAGAGATTAAAGGACAACTTTCCCGCTCTCCAGGTGGTGGCCGGTAATATTGCCACCCCGGAGGCGGTGGTCGATTTGATTAAGGCCGGCGCCGATTGTGTCAAGATCGGGGTGGGGCCGGGGTCAATCTGTACTACCAGAATTGTGGCTGGAGTCGGAGTGCCGCAGATGACTGCCATCTATCGCTGCGCCAAAGCGGCGGCTGAATACGATGTTCCGGTGATTGCCGACGGCGGTATTAAATTTTCCGGTGATATTACCAAGGCCATCGGCATGGGAGCCCATGTCATTATGGTGGGCAGTCTCTTTGCCGGTACCGATGAGGCGCCGGGTGAGATCTTTTTATATCAGGGCCGTACCTATAAGGGATATCGGGGTATGGGTTCTCTCGGAGCCATGAAAAAGGGCAGCAGCGACCGCTATTTTCAGGATAAAGTAGAAAATCCAGCCAAACTGGTTCCCGAGGGCATTGAAGGGAAAGTACCCTATCGGGGGCCGATTTCAGACACCATCTATCAACTGCTTGGCGGCCTGCGCTCGGGTATGGGTTATGTGGGAGCTAAGGATATTGAGGCCCTGCGCCAGCGGGCAAAATTCGTCAGGATTACCGCTGCCGGGCTCAAGGAAAGTCATGTTCACGATGTTATTATTACCAAGGAGGCACCTAATTACCGCTTAGGCTGATTATTATGGATATTCAAACAGAAAAGATATTAATTCTTGATTTTGGTTCACAGACCACCCAGTTAATCGCCCGCCGTATCCGGGAGCAGAAGGTTTATTGTGAGGTTCACCCCTATTATTTAAGCCTTGAAAAGATCAAGGCCATGGCACCCAGGGGAATAGTCCTCTCCGGCGGCCCCAAGAGCGTCTATGATGAAGAGGCCCCCAAGAGTGATCCCGGTATATTCGATCTTGATATTCCGGTACTGGGCATCTGTTACGGAGCTCAGTTGATGACCATGCAGACCGGCGGCCGGGTGGAAAAGGCGCAAAAACGTGAATTCGGCAAGGCCGAGCTGATAATCAAAAACAGTGAAGGGCTCTTTGCCGGCCTGGAGCCCGCCGGTGCCAACCAGGTGTGGATGAGTCATGGTGACCGTATTGAAGAGCTGCCGGCCGAGTTCATGGTTTCAGCGGTGAGCGAGCACTCGCCCAACGCCGCGATCCGCCACCGGAATAAACCCCTGGCCGGGGTTCAGTTTCATCCAGAGGTGGCTCATACCCTGATTGGCAACGATGTATTACGTAATTTTGTCTTCGGCATGTGTCATTGCCAGCCCAAATGGACCATGCAGTCCTTTGTGGAATCCAATATTGCCGCTATCCGGGAAAAGGTGGGCCGCGATCAGGTTATCTGCGCCCTGAGCGGCGGGGTTGATTCCTCGGTGGTGGCAGCCCTTATTCATCGGGCCATCGGCAGCCAGCTCACCTGTATCTATGTGGATAACGGCCTCATGCGCACCGGAGAGACGGAGAGCGTTATGCGTTTCTTCCGTGAAAAGACCGGCCTCAAGGTTATCCAGGTGGATGCCCGCGATGAATTTCTCGACCAGCTCACCGGGGTAAGTGATCCCGAGAAGAAACGCAAAATCATAGGCCACGGATTTATCCGGATATTTGAGCGGGAGGCTGGCAAGATCAAAGATGCCAAATACCTGGCCCAGGGCACTCTCTACCCGGATGTGATTGAGAGTGTCTCCTTTGTCGGTGACACGGTGATTAAATCGCATCATAATGTCGGCGGTCTGCCCGAGATCATGAAATTAGATCTCATTGAGCCGCTGCGTGATCTGTTTAAGGACGAGGTGCGGCTCCTCGGCCTGGAACTCGGTCTGCCCGAAGAGGCCGTTTACCGGCAGCCCTTCCCCGGCCCCGGCCTGGCGATTCGGATAATCGGCGAAATCACCCCCAAGCGCCTTGAGATCGTGCGCCAGGCCGATGTCATTGTCCTTGAAGAGATGAAACGGGCCGGATTATACCGTCAGACCTGGCAGTCCTTCGCCGTTCTGCTTCCCATCCAGACCGTAGGGGTCATGGGCGACGAACGAACCTATGAACATGTGGTGGCCCTGCGCTGTGTGGACAGCTTAGATGCCATGACCGCTGACTGGTCAAGACTGCCCTACGATTTACTGGGCCGAATGTCGAACCGGATTATTAATGAGGTGCGGGGGGTCAACCGGGTGGTTTTTGATATCTCTTCCAAACCGCCAGGCACCATTGAATGGGAGTAAACCATGAGCAGCGATAAACCTCCGGAACCGCGCATCCTCTCTGCGGAACGAGCCAACTGCCTGCTGGAGAGCATCTCTAAAATTATTAAAATTATCAATCAGAAGGGGGGTAAATTTAATAAGCGCCTGGATGAGATCCTAAAGATTCTCTTAAATTATATGGTGGTGGAACAGGGTTCAATTATGGTTCTGGAGGGCCGTAATCTAATAGTAGCCACCGCCAGCCGCCGGGAAATAATAGGCGCAAAGCAGGCCATAGACGGCGAGTCCATTGCCGCTCTGGCGGCCAAGACGGCAGCCCCTGTCTTTATCCCTGATATCTCCGCCGATCCCCGTTTTAACACTAAACGGCAGCGTAATCAGCATTATAAAAAAAACGCCCTGCTCTCCCTGCCAATCTTTCAGGATGAACAATTGCTGGGCGTGATTAATATTACCGACAAGGCAGGCGACAAGGATCTGCTACAGGAGGATATTACCTATCTCCTTGATTTCAGCACCATGATTATCTCTACCCTGGTTCAGCAGCGTTTGCACCAGAAACTGCGGCGTCAAAAAGACGCCCTGCGTCTAAAAAACAAGGAGTTAAAACGGCAGGAGTCCTTGCGGGACGAATTATATAAAATGCTGATTCATGATCTAAAGGCCCCACTCGCCGAGGTGGTGGCCAATCTGGATATTATGTCTTATTCTATAAGCCAGGAGAATCGTGATTTTTTGGCCGCCGCCCAGATGAGCTGTGATCGTGCTGTCCGCATGGCAAATAATCTGGTGGGTATCAACAAGATGGAAGACGGCAAATTGACTCCCTTCCCGGAGGAAGTTCAACCTAGAGCGCTTATTGAGGAGGCCTTGAGCGCCCTGCGCGGCCTGGCCCAGATTAAGGACGTGGAGCTCGTGCCGGCCGCCGCCGAGGATCTGCCCATGGCCTATATTGACCGGATCCTGATCTTACGGGTCTTGCAGAATTTATTGACCAACGCCCTGGGTTACACCACCCCCGGCACCCGGATTACCGCCGGCTGTAATTATCTCGCTGCCGGCGAAGAGCTGGAATTTTTTGTGCAGGATCAAGGGCCGGGGTTATCAGAGGACAAACAGGATAAAATTTTTGAAAAATACTCCCGCCTCTCCGAAAAGCAGGATGCCCTGGTGGGCACCGGCCTGGGCCTGTATTTCTGCAAACTGGCCATTGAGGTTCATAAAGGTAAAATTGCGGTCAACAGCAAGCCCGGCGAGGGCTGCCGATTTTATTTTCTTCTGCGTCTCTAACGGCATTTTTTATTGTAACTATTTAGCATGATGCGTAGAAGTAACAGAAGTTACCATTTATTTTGAGCACCACACCCCATGACAATAGATCCCGCCCAAATTAATTTTCTCATCGTTGATGACCTGGATAATATGCGGCGCTCCATTCGGGCCATGCTGAAGTTAATTAAATTCGGCCGTAAATATTATGAGGCGGCGAACGGCCTTGAGGCCTGGGAAATTTTAAATACCGAGCACTGCGCCATAAAATTCATCATCTCCGACTGGCAGATGCCCAAGCTGAATGGCACTGAACTACTGAATAAGCTGCGCGGCAATAAGAAGTTCAAAGATACCCCCTTCCTGATGATAACCGCCGAGGCCAACCAGAGTATTGTCGCCGAGGCCGCCGAACAGGATGTGGATGCCTATCTCACCAAGCCCTTTGTTACCGCTACCCTGGAACAGAAAATTCTGGAATTGCTTAACAGGGTGGCTAATCCCACCCCTCAGGCCCTGCTGCTGCGCAAGGCTGATAAATGGCGGGCCAAGGGGCAGTTTGATAATGCCATTGAATGCCTGCGCCGGGCAGCTGATTTGAGTAAACACTCATCGCGGCCGTTGCGGGAAATAGGCCGTCTGTTTTTAAAGAAGAATGACCTGCCGGGTGCGGTTGAGGCCTTCGAACAGGCCATTACCATGAATCGTTTAGAGGTTCCTTCTTATCATTATCTCGGCCAAATTTATCTAAAACAGGGCAAGACGGATAAGGCCATTAAATATTTTACCAAGGCCCTGGATTTAAGCCCGAGAAACGCCGAACGGGCCTTTAAGGTGGCGGCCCTCCTCTTAAAACACAAGCGGGTTAAAGAGGCGGAAAAGATATTAAAATCCATGCTCCGTAATAATCCGGATAATCTTGATCTCCATGAAGAGGCCGTGGATCTTGCCATGGAGCACGGCCTTTTTAAACTGGCGGTTTTCTGCTGCCGGAAGGTGATGGAAGCGGCACCTGAGCGTGATTATATGCAAAAAAAGTTGGGCCTGGCTCTGCTGCGAAAGGGCGCTTATCAGGAGGCGGCAGCTTTGCTTGAAAAGGTACAGCAACATTTTCCAATGGACATCAATGTCCTTCTCTACCTTGCCGAGTGTTATTTAAAGCTGAAGATGCGGATGCGGGCCGACAAATGGGCCTCAAAGGCCGTCAGAATTGATCCGGGCAATAAACTGGCCCAGGAAATATTGGCTCAGTGTTAACCCATGGCCCAAGAAAACCCCATCCTGGCAGCCATTATGCCCATGCCCTACCAGGGGGCCAAACTTTTGGCGGCGGCTTGGCCCGCCTTTATCAACCTGCTCAATAATCTTCTCAAAGAAAGTGGTTTTGAAGCCGCTGACACCTCTGCCGAACTGCTCCTTTTTTCCTTCCCCAACCCAAATGCCGCCTTTAAGGCCGTACTTGGTGCCTTTGTTAAATTACGCCACGACCATAAAAATTTGAGCGGCGAATCTTTGCCGCTCAAATGCGTTATGCACCTTGTCACCTCGCAGGATTCACGGCCGCTCATGCTTTCCCCGGATGATGAACATTGGGATATATTAAATCCGGAGACAATTTACGTCACCAGATCCTTAAAAAATCAGGTCGAATTATTGCTGACCCGCCGACAATTCCCGGCCTGTAAGCTGAAAAATGAGGGTGGCGGTCTGACAGCGCTGATCTTCCCAGAGCACGGCAGAATCAGCGCCCGCCAAATACTTGCCTTCCGATCATTGCCCCTCACCGGCGACGGACGACCCTGCTTTTATTGCGGTATGCGTTGGCACCTCCCCGCCGACTGTCCGGCCAAGGCCTTGAAAATGGAGCACAATGGGCTGCAAGAAATCGGCTACCTGCCCTTTAAGCAAATAAATATCCTCTACAAAAAGGTCTTTGCCGAACCTCAGAAAATGGCCCATACCCTGGCGGCCGGCATCAGAGTATCCCAGATCCGCAAAGACCCCCTTCTCGCGGTATATACCGCTTTTCTTGACATAAACAGGGTGTATCAGCCCCGTTTTTTATGGAATATAGCCTTCAGCGTCTACAACAAATGGGAGGCCGTTTTTAAGACGGACAAACTTAATCAGGATAATAATAATCTCCAGCTTGGTTTTGATTGTTTGCGGGTCAAGGAGTACGGCCGGGCCGAGGAGCTGCTCCTGCGGGAGTGCAATCACAAGGCACCCAAGAGATTTTACGCCGTTCTGGGCCAGGCCTTTCTGGCCCTGGAAAGGGGGCGTCTCGCTGATATGCGTAATCATCTGGAACTGGCCTCTAATTTCGCCATCGCCGAAAAGGAACGTATCTATATCTCGCTGCTTTTATCGAGATATTATGATCTTAACGATGAGAACTGGAAGGCGCGTGATTTAATCAAAAACGCCTTTACCATCAGGGCTGACTGTCAGGATCTCCTCTACCGTAAGGTGCAGCTTGAGGTCAAAGGTAATTTTAAGGAGCAGGCCTTTCAGCTCCTCCGTTCCTTGATGGTTGACCAGCGGCGGCTGTACATGGTTATTATGATGGATCCGGAATTGATTCATATTCAGGCCAAGGTGGAGGATATCCTCCAGGCCCAATACCAGACCATTGCCAACGCCGCCAAAGAAAATTTAATTAGAGCAAGAGAGGAAGTTAGCGACTTGGCAGGCTGGTTTGATAAAGAAGATAAAGAAATGACAGTAAATGTTCAGACCCTGACTAATCTGGAGAAGATGATGCTTAGAGGCAGCTATTTTGACTGCCTCGATGTGGCCTCAAGGGCCAAGGCCCTCTACGCCGCCAGCCGCCGGCTGCGGGAAAACAAATTAAACGAACTCTATGACCAGGCTAATAGGGAAATGACACGCTGGAAAGGCTATTATAGTTTTTGGCTTTCATATCAATTCCCAGGCTTTTTTAAAAAATTTCACCGCCAATTGCTGCCCATCAAAAAAAAGATTAATACAATTATCAAACTAGCAAAGAGGAGTCAGGCCGAGCCCTACAGACAAGCCGTTGGCTTATTGGCCGAGGTCAAAGCGGCCATTAAGGATATTGAACCAATGTATGAGCGGATGACCTGGCTTAATTTTATCTGCTCCGGGGGGCTGGTCTTCGGCAAGAAACTAATAGTGGCGGAATTGGCACTAACCGCTGTTTCTCTGGCCATTGTCTTTATTGCCGGAGTTATACCGGACTCATCTTCCTTAAGGAGTCTGGCCTCACTACTCTCTGACCCCCTGTTTCTAAAAAAAGCCGGGGTGATTATCCCCACCTTTGTCGCCCCGCTGCTGGCTCTTATCCTGACGGTGCGAAGAATGGGGAAATAAATTAACACAATGACAAATTGGAGGGTTTATGGATTTTTCAGAGGTAGTAAAATTTCACGGTCATGTCTGTCCAGGATTGACCATGGGCTTTCGGGCCGCGACACTCACCATGAACAGGATGGGGTTATCGCGCTCCGATGATGAAGAATTGGTAGCTATTGTGGAGAATAACTCCTGCGCGGTTGATGCCATCCAGGTGATAACCGGCTGTACCTTTGGCAAGGGGAACCTCATCCTGCGTGATTACGGCAAACAGGTTTATAGTTTTATCAGAAGGGGGGATGAGCAGTCCCTGCGTCTCGCAGTTAAATGGCAGCCACCGGCCGAAGATGAGGAGACTACCGGGGCCTGGCAGCGTTATATGGCGGCTGAACGTACACCTGAGGTCATGGCTCTGATAAAAAAGAGCAAGAGCCGTAAGATAAAGGCCATCCAGGAGGCCGCCGAGGATGATTTATTTACCATTGGTCAGGCCATTGAGCCCCTTCCCCCCAAGGCCAGAGTCTTTCCATCCCTGATCTGCGCGCTCTGCGGCGAAAAGGTCATGGCTCCCAGGATTATCACCCATAACGGCCAGGCCATCTGCCGTCCTTGCTTGGAAGCAAAAAGCTCAGCCCCCGCCAGTTAAGACGGTGGGGTGAATCTACGGACTAAAGTCCAGATACAAGCTTCCACCAGCTCGTTACGGAGGCTTTAGCCGGCTTTTAAGACCAATAAAGTCTTCAGGCACAACACTGCCCTCGTAATTCCCTGGAATTTAAATAGACATTTTTGTCATTTTTCAGCTCCAGCATCCCCCCCCTGCCCAGGCACATCAGACAGTGAAATAATCCCGCTGATTCATAAGGTTAAGCACTGCCCGGAATCCAACATCCCGCCGCCTGTCCGCTCAACAAACCGACATTTTTGAAACATGCCAAGTAATTTATTCACACAAATGTATTGATATTTACGTCCATACCCCCAATTAAAATTTATCGCAGCCCAGTAATATGATTTTTTTATCATTAAAAACACAGGGTAAAGGCACATTACAAATAAATCTTTACATCTTGGCGCGATGCTTGCTTAACCTGAAAAGTTATGATTTCATCGTCGCATAACCCCAAACACCCACAATTTATCAGTCGCGTAACAGCGGCACCGCTAATCTTTCATAGTGGTATCGTCGTGATGCAACAAAGGAGAAACCCATGAAAAAGATTGAGGCAATAATCAAACCTTTTAAGCTCGATGAGTTGAAAGAGGCATTATCAGAGTTGCAAATCAACGGCATGACGATTTCCGAGGTAAAGGGATTCGGGCGGCAGAAAGGACACACTGAGGTATATCGAGGCGCGGAGTATGTAGTTGATTTCATCCCCAAAATTAAGGTGGAATTGGTAGTACCGGAGGATATTGCCGAGCGGGTTGTTGAAGCCATAATGACAAGCGTCAGAACAGGTAAAATCGGAGACGGTAAAATTTTTGTGCTGCCGGTGGAAACTGTTCTCCGGATACGAACCGGGGAACGGGATAAAGAGGCAATCTGATTTAATAAAATTCGTAACAGCTCACAGCTTAGGGCAGCTTATCTGCTTTAGATTAATAGTTACACCTAAAATTCATATTATAAGGAGAATGAAATGCGAAACACATTATTATTACAGGCAATATTTGCACGGCTGACAGCCGCTTGGGCGGCCGACAGCACGACTCCGGGTGTTGCGTCCAATGCCAAAGCAATAAACATATGGTTTTCATCCAGATATGACTTAAGCGGAATGGGCCGGAATGAGGCAAAAGCAGAAAATGAGGAAATGCAATGAAACAATTACTAAGTGTATTATGCCTTGGGATGTTTTTGTTTATGGCGAATACGGTATATGCCGGGTATGAGATGCCGGCGAGCGCCTCTTCCCCGCCAACGGCTGCGGCAACACTGATGCCGGATCCCTCGGGTGCGAATACCGGCGGTGCGGCGGACGTAATTGGTGCCACCGCCAATGCCCCTACAAAACAGGATATGACAAGGATGGCGAAAACTGAGCCCCTGGCATTAAAACTGGCAGATGTTATCGGCCATAACCGGATTGCCATCAACTTTATGTGGACACTGCTCTGCGGTTTTCTCGTTATGTTTATGCAGGCCGGTTTCGCTCTCGCGGAAACCGGATTTACGCAGGCCAAGAACGCCGGACACACCATGGCCATGAATATGATGATCTACGGCATCGGGATGCTCGGTTACTGGATATGCGGGTTCGCCATCCAGATGGGCGGCGTGGGCAACATCGCAAACCTCGGCGGAGGAACCGGATTATTGAACGGAGAGTTTGCTATCCACCTTTTCGGCAAGGATTTCGGCCTGTTCGGGACGAATGGTTTTTTCCTTTCAGGCAACGCCTATGATGCCTCTATATTCTCCCTATTTCTCTTCCAGATGGTTTTTATGGATACCACAGCGACAATCCCCACCGGCTCCATGGCGGAACGCTGGACCTTCAAATCCTTTGTCTTTTACGGGTTCTTCATTGCGATGTTCGTATACCCGCTCTATGGGAACTGGGTATGGGGCGGTGGTTGGTTATCACAGCTGGGAACCAATTTCGGCCTCGGCCACGGAACACTCGATTTTGCCGGCTCATCGGTCGTCCATATGACCGGCGGCGTTGCGGCACTTGTTGGGGCCATAATCCTTGGGCCACGGCTCGGAAAATTTGATAAGGATGGGAAACCACGCGCAATTCCGGGGCATCACATTCCCATGGCGATCACCGGCTGCTTCATTCTCGCCTTTGGCTGGTTCGGGTTTAACGCGGGATCAACCCTTGCCGGTGGAGATCTGAGAATCGGCGTCATCGCCACCAACACCATGCTGGCATCCGCCTCTGGGGCACTCTGTGCGATGTTCTACATGTGGACAGTCTACGGCAAACCCGATGTCTCAATGTCGGCTAACGGCCTGCTGGCTGGGCTCGTCGCCATAACCGCGCCCTGCGCCTATGTAAATTCGGTTGCCGCCGTCGGTATTGGCGCGATTGCCGGTATTCTTCTTTGTATCAGCGTGTTCTTTGTCGAACGTGTTTTAAAGATCGATGATCCGGTTGGCGCCATCTCTGTTCACGGTGTCAACGGGGCCTGGGGGCTCCTGTCACTGGGCCTTTTTGCCGACGGAACCTACGGCGACGGGATCAACGGGATCAACGGCACGGTCAGAGGACTTTTTTACGGCAATGCTTCGCAGTTCATGGCCCAGGTAGTCGGAGTAATCACCAACTTCGTGTTTGTCTTTGTTGTGATGTACGTGTTCTTCAAACTACTGGACAAGGTCGTTCCGCTCAGGGTCTCCAGAGAAGTAGAAATCAGCGGACTGGATCAAAACGAAATCGCGGTTTCTGCCTATCCGGATTTCAACATCAGACCTGCTTACTTAGAGGAAAATTAAATGGGGGGGTCAACGGTGGGGCCGGGATTAACCAGCCCCGCCGTGCGGCTTTTGTGCAATAACTTGACCTGACATGGCAAAACACCTTATTATTCTCCAGCGAACTTTATATAAAAGGCCGGGCAGGATTATTCTTGAAACCGCCAAACGGTTTAACGTTAAACTAAATATCGTAAAACTCTGGCGGCAGTCTATCCCGTCTTTAACAAAATATGACGGCATGGTAGTCCTGGATGGCAACCTGCCGTGTCCTAATGACAAAAGTTATTCATCCTTCCTAAAACAAAAAGAAATCATCCATAATGCACTTAACGAAGACCGCCCCTATTTGGGAATCGGCCTGGGCCATCATCTCCTGGCCCAGAACCTGGGGGCGGTCATCGGTGCTAACTATTGCAGCAGCACCGGCTTCACCACCGGCTATCTCACCCATAAGGGCAGGGAGCATCCAATTTTTAAAAATATTCCGATCAGCCAGCCTCTTTTCAAATGGCACAATCAGGCCATTATGCCGCCCATGCCCCCCAATATTGACATTCTGGCCACCTCTGTCGACTGCCAGTTTGAGGCAGTTTCCGTGCCAAGCCGTCCCTATATTACAGGTCTGCAGTTTATCAATAATGTGGCAGCTCCCAAAGAGGTAAAAAAATATTTAGCAAAAGATCAGAATTGGTTAGCATCAGTGAGCCCCAATGGAGTATCCCGGGCATTTATTATGACTGAGGCCAAGAGGCTCCAATCCGAAATTTCAAGGCATTTTGCCACTTTATTTTCCAATTTTATTAATATGTTATAAGATGACTGACTCGCAAAAAGTCTGATTTCAGCCATTTCCCAATAGAACCGTCGAAAACATTTTGTAATAGTTCACCAAGGGCACCAAAGTTGATGCTGCCCCATAGTGTAAGAGGTCGGCTCTCGCGATGTTCCAGTTCAATCTAACCCTATTCGTTTTTTGTAGAAGATGGTCTCAGTAGTAAAACCACCCCCCGCATATTAATGATTTAAAGTTTCACCGTTTTCCACAACGATGTCTTATTTGTATTCAGTAATGTCCGGTTAAGAACGTGCATTGTTCCCAATACCCTTACGACACTTAGGGGACAGATTTTATTTTTCCAGCTTTCGATTCGGGGACAGAATGATTTTCGCCAAAAAACGCGAAAAAAATTCAGTCCCCTTGGTCTATAGGAAAAATTTAATCTGTCTCCCGGCCTAAAACCATCTGTCAGGCTTAATGCAAAACTCTAACCGGACACGACTGATTTGTATTAGTTAAATCACTCCTGCAGGTTGGTGTTGGGCGTAACGAAACCCAACAATATCGGCTGATTAATCTCAGCACAGAGGTGCCGGTTGCAGAATTGCTGGGCAGGCCTTAACACGGGTGTATTCTGATTTTGGGTAAGCGCCCGCCGTTATCGCAAAAAACACTTGCTTTTACCACCCCAATATGAGAGTATCTACTCATGATTGTCAAAGTATCAGGTTCTGGTATTTCAGGGCTGGCATATCCCAAGAAGCAAAATAAATAAATAAAATAAAATAGCTGGCTTGCGCCCGCTGTTAAAGTACTTAGCCAATATCATCCCGATGAAGATTGAGCATGACTCTGGTTCTGCAATTTTTCTGTTTATCGGGGGTGGAAATAAATTTATAGCAAATTTACGGAGGCAGTTATGTTGAAAAATATGGGGTTGCGCGGCAGGATTTACGGGGGCTTCGGTGTCATTCTTGTTTTGTCCTCGATAGTAATTATCAGTTATCAGTTTAGCATCAATCAGGTATCCAATAACTTCAAAAACCTTCTGGAAGTGGATATAGCGGCCACTCTGACCGGCCATGAAATTGATGCCGCCACCATGGATTATGACCGGACTGTCAAGGACTTCCTCCTGTACCACGAGCCGGATTCCCTGGCCAGGCAGAAGACCCTCCGCGCGGCCAGCGAAAATTATATCCAGAAACTAGCCGATCTGGCCAAGGCTAACAACAACAGCCATCTCGCCGACCAGGCCAAGCAGATGCAGCAATTACTGCAGACATTCAATGAAAATCTGAAAATAGTGGTGCAGAGTTGGCAGACTAACCATAAAGAGAACACCGATGCCGTGAACAAGATTAACAGCACCAACCTTAAACTCGCCCCTCTGGTCGATAGTGTTTTGGCTGAGCAGTCCTCTAACGCTGCCAGGCGGCAGAACGAGGCCGAAGCAGGTGCCGTAAGAAACAGCACCATCTCTATGGCCATTGGGCTGGCAGGTATTATAATCGGTATTTTATTGGCCTTTTTTCTGGGCCGCTCCATTGCCAAGCCCATTGACCTGGCCATTCACGAGTTACAGGAGGGAGCGGATCAGGTGGGCAGCGCCGCCCAGCAGGTGGCAGCGGGCAGTCAAATGCTGGCCGATAACTCCAGTGAACAGGCCGCCGCCCTGGAAGAGACATCCGCCTCCATGGAGGAGATGTCCTCCATGACCAAACAGAATAACGAAAACTCATCTCAGGCCGACCAGTTGATGACGGAAACCCTCCAGGTTATCAGCCAGGCCAACTCGGCCATGCAGGAACTCACCGCTTCAATGACCGAAATTTCCACGGCCAGCAATGAGACATCAAAGATCATTAAAACCATTGATGAAATCGCCTTCCAAACCAATCTTCTGGCCTTAAATGCCGCCGTGGAAGCGGCCAGGGCCGGAGAAGCCGGGGCCGGATTTGCCGTGGTTGCCGAGGAGGTGCGTAATCTGGCCATGCGCTCAGCCGATGCCGCCAAAAATACAGCGGCATTGATTGAGGGTACCGTAGAGAAAGTAAGCCGGGGCAGTGCCATTGTCGAGGATACCAGCAAGGCCTTTGTCGAGGTGAATGAACACTCCAGCAAAATCGGCCAATTAATCAAAGAAGTGGCCCTTGCCTCCAACGAACAAACCACCGGGGTCAGCCAAGTTAATCAGGCCATCACCCAGTTGGATCAGGCTGTGCAGCAGATTGCCGCCAACTCCGAGGAATCCGCCAGCGCCGCCGAGGAGATGAATGCCCAGGTGGAAAGTATCAGAGATACGTTGAGCGGCTTAATAAAAATGGTGAACGGCAGCGGGGCGCCTAAAACCATAAAAACGCCCCCCCGGCGGCCTGCCGCTTCATCGGCAACGACTCTACACCGGCCGCCGGCAAGCAGAAAGAGCCTGCCCAAGCCTGGCATAAAACCTGTGGCAGCCGCCAAGTCTGAGCAGGTTATTCCCTTTGATGATGACGATAATTTTGAAGACTTTTAGGTAAGTGCTCTCTGGCTGCCTTAGTGATTATAGTCTTCTTGCGCGGCGCGGCCGCTCGGGCTTTAGCCCCTCACGCATTAAATCATAGAACCGAGCTATGGCCTCCTGACCTCCTGATCTCTGAACAGCAGCCCCTCAAGCAGCACAAAACGTCCCAGGGAGATAACCTCGCAGGGCAGGCTGCCGGTGAAGACCGGGTTGGCGCATAGACCGCCGGAGAGATAGAGACGGGCCGGAGAACCGGCGAAACGATAGGCGTTCACAGCAATGCCTTTAACAAAGGAGGCCACCGCCTCGGCCGCCGGTGTTCCCTCAATAATGGCATCAAAGATACTGCTCATCCCCAAAACCCCGCAGGTTACGGAAAAGGTTCGGAGCGGCGGCGGCATATTCTTGTAATCCAGATCATAATAACGGGCCAGAAGCTCAATGGTAAAACCCATGGAGGCCCCGCATTCGGTGTTCCAGCCCATATCCGCCACCCGGCCGTTGGCATATTTGATGAATTTTATATCCCGGCTGCCACAATCCAAGAGGACATAATTATCGTCGGCAATCAGCCTTTCGCCGCCCCGAGCCAGAGCAATTAATTCGTTAACGTATTTTTTGGCAAAACGCTGGCCGTTATGACCGGTGGCAATATCAACCCGAAGTTTGGCCGGCAGCTCCTTGGTAGCCATGATTGTCGGCTTACCTGCCCCCTCAGTATCAAGAAATTTACAATATGAGGTGCCAAAATCGGCCAGAATCATTGATAGGCCCCCGATAGTTCCAGAAAGGCCTGAATTTTGGCCTTGGCACTGGCGCCGCAGTTGTAATCCACGTCGAGATAAAGGGCGCTGGGATGGCGACCGGCCAGAAATTTGGCCAGCCCAGCCTTGGCACAGAAAGACTGGGCAAAAAAGACAGTGGGAATTGCCGGATTGCAGTAAAGTTCCAGCTCCTCGGCCGCCGGGGTTTTATTCTCCATGCAGCGAGTCCAGCCATAAATATGGGTAGTATCCGGAAAAAGCTCTAACAGGGAAAAATCACGCGGCGGCACCCCCCAGAAACCGGCCCGCGGCTGACAGGGGCGCGGATTAGCATCACCATATGGGCGACAATGTTTCACCCCTTCAGTGATGGCCAGAAATTTTTCCTGGAGGGCCATGCGGCTCCTGCATAAAGGGGTGCCGAAATCACATTTATCCTGGTTTCGGGTTCGGATAACCGGGATAGAAAGTATATTAGTCAGAATAGTGGAAACATGGAGAGCCGAATCACATTTCCCGGCTCCCACGTCAATATAAACGGCATTGAGGGACAAACGCAGGGCATTCAAGACCACAGTACGCAAAATGGCGCAATAGACTCTGGGCAGATAAGGGGCGGTGCCCTCAATGCTGTCCGGCACCAGCTTGGCATCCAGATCATGGATGACAGTACCATGGTCATTTAGATATTTTATGACTTTTAGGGGCGGCATACCAACAATTCCGGCCTTAATCGGCGGGGTTGGCAGTTGCCATTTTGTCTGGCAGATGTTCATTTTGCTGTCGTGCCTGTTGTAATTTCCCGCCGGCAGCGGTTAACGATCCTGGCGGGCCAGGAGCCATAAGCCCAGGGGGCAGACGATAATATACATGAGCCAGGAGGCAATCGCCGGGTGAATATATCCCGCCCCGGCCATGGATTGAGCCGCGCCCCACCAGCTCCAGGCGGCAAAGGCCAGACCGCAGCTTACGGGAACAGCCACGGTCAGATCCTGGCCCCATCGCTGGTGAATAATCAGGAGAATGGGTAAACCAATACAGATCAGCGGCAGGCCAAGAAAGATAAAAGAGAGGCGTTTGTTAAAATTGAGCCAGGCCCCGCGGCTGTCCGGGGCGGTACGGGCCTGGCGCAGGAGGCTGCTGATGGATTGCTCCCTGGCCTTATAGAAGGGCTTAAAAAACTGCCGCGGGTCATCGGGCAGCCTCAAGGTCAGGTTTTTAAAGACCTTGACGCTATAGAGATGATCACTCCGCGGGGCCGGCCTTTTAATCTGGCCGTCCTCAAAATGCCAGATGCCGTTATGCCACCGGGCTCGGGCGGCGGAAATCATCATCTCAAAACTGAAATTTTTACTACTAAGCTGGGTATAGGAGAAACTAATAAACTCCTCTAACTGGCGGCTGGAACGGATAAAGGTGTAAATACCCTGTTTGCCGCGGTGAAAGACACGGCCGTTGCGCATTATGCCCCTCGGTATCTGATGTTCAACCTTTTCGTACCAGATACGATCGGTGGCGGCCTCGGTGGCAGGCAGCAGCCATTGGGCCATACTGAGGGCGATTATGGTACAGATGAGGGCCGCCGCGAAGATGGGGGCGGTTATACGTTTAATACTTATGCCGCCGGCCTTTAAAGCCATCAACTCGTGGTTATGATTGAGAAGGCCCAGGGTAAGAATTCCGGCCAGGAGGATGGAGATGGGCTGCATCATATCCATCATAAATGGGGTTTTGAGTAAAAAATATTTCAGGGCCAGGCTTAAACTTTGACCGGCTCCCATGAAATTATCAAGACGCTCGAAGAAATCAACCAGAAAGTAAATTCCCGACAGGGCACTGGATACCAGGATAAAATTTTTAAAAAATTGCTGGCAGAGATAACGATTTAGGATTTTCATAACACCCTGGATTAAGGTCTAAAAACCGGGGCGCAGCGCAGTACCCAAGGCCGCCGCCCAAAACCATGAACAGTATTTTACGCATGGGTTTTATTGAGAAAATAGTGAATTACGGTTATGCTATATTTTTTGTAAATCTTTGGAGCAGAGACCGTGCCGCCAATCGTCAAATATATAAATATCAGCGCCCCTATTCCCAAACTGAGTGACAATCTGGCCGACATTGACCGCCTGAAAAGAGCCCTGCTTACCGAGACTTCCGGCCGGCCGCTTACCACCCCTTTCGCACAGGTGTCTAATGTGGCAGCCGCCTTTCGTCAAGCAAAATTTTCCGGCACCGCGGTTATTAATGATCTTAGCGACCGCCTGGAACTGGTGGACTTCGTGGAGACCCCCGGCCCGCTGGCCGCCATGGCCCTTGATTTGGGCTCCACCCACCTTGAGGCTTCGCTGCTGGATCTACAAAATGGCGAAACCCTGGCCCACGCCCATGGTGAAAACTCCCAGATTGCCTTTGGGGCCGATATTTTAAGCCGGATTCACTTCGCCGCCCGTCCTAAGGGGCTCGCCAAACTCCATGAGGCGGTACTCGGCAATATTAACGACCTGGCGCGGCAATTGGCCCGACAGGCGGATTTGGCGCCGCGGGAGATCAGGGCTCTTACCGTCTCCGGTAATCCCACCATGACCCATCTCTTCCTTAATCTGGATCCCAGTCATATCTGCCGTGAACCATATATCCCCCTGATAAATGCCCCGGACATCTGTTACGGCCGGGAATTGGGCCTTGATATCCACCCGGCCGCCCCAGTGTTTATCATGCCGGGAGTAGGCAGCTATTTCGGCGGTGACCTTATCTCCGGGATTATGGCCAGCGGTGTGGATGAACGGGAGCAGACCTGTATGCTCATCGACGTGGGTACCAATGCCGAAGTGGTTTTGGGCAACAAGGACTGGCTCATGGCCTGCGCCGGGGCCGCGGGCCCGGCCTTAGAGGGCGGCGTGGCCCAAATGGGAATGCGGGCCGGAGCCGGGGCTATTGAACATATCAGCATAACACCCGGCAGCGGGACGCTAACATACGAGACCATCGACGGCAGTCCAGCCCGCGGGATCTGCGGCTCCGGCATCATTGACCTGGTCGCGGCCCTATATTTAACCGGCATCATTGATTTACGGGGCAAATTCAGGCCCGGTAAAGGCAGTCGGCTGCATAAAGACGCTGAGGGCTGGAGTTATATAGTGGTACCCGGAACAGAGACTGCCGATGGCCGGGCCATTGAGTTGAATCAGGTGGATCTGGATGCCATGATGCGCTCCAAGGCCGCCATGTATGCCATCCTCACTACCCTGGTCTCTCAGGTCGGAGTCTCCTTTGCCGAGCTGGATAAGATTTACGTGGCCGGAGCCTTTGGCCGTCATATTTCGCCCCGTCAGGCTATAACCCTCGGCATGCTCCCCGACCTGCCTCTTGAGACCTATGTTCCCATTGGCAACAGTTCATTGCGGGGGGCTGAAAAGGCCCTATTGTCTGGCCAGGCTCGGGCACGCTGCCAGAAAATCAGGCGGAATATCACCTATATAGAATTAAACGTTAATCAGGAGTTCATGCTCCGTTTTTCCGGCGCAAAATTCATTCCCCATACCGACAAAAGTCTCTTCCCTTCCGTACCCTGAGCCCCATGGGGTTCCACCCCATTAGCAGTTGCGAGAAGTGTCAGTATTGTGTTAAGATAGGCGCATTTGTTGTAAATTTTGTTCGAGAGATATTGTGGGAAAGAAAAAAACAGCCGTAAGAAAACATAACTGCAGGAAACTGCCCCAGAGAACTGCCAGGGAACGTCTACGGGAATTCCTGGAGTTATTTAGTAAGGAAGACGATGTCCTGTTGGTTATTAATGCCGATCCGGACGCCTTAGCCTCCTCCCTGGCCGTGAAACGTCTGCTGCGCTATAAGGTACATAGCATAACTATCAGTTATCCAAACGAAATCAGACGCCTGAGTAATCTGGCCATGGTGGATCTCCTGAAGATTCCCATTGAGCGCCTCCATAATATTTCCCTTAAAAACTACTCCAAAAAGGTGATGCTGGATTCTCAACCCCTGCATCTGCCAGTCTTTGAGAATATCCACTTTGATGCCGTAATTGACCATCATCCCATTACCAGCGGCTGGGAGGCGGATTATATAGATTTGCGCCCTGATTACGGGGCCGTGGCCTCAATGATGATTGAATACCTGCGGGCCGGCGGCATGAAGCCTTCAGTGGCTCTGGCCACCGCTCTCTTCTACGCCATCAAAGTTGACACCAATAATTTTGAGAAAAAGGCCAATCTGGCCGATGCCATCTCCTTCCGTTATCTATTTAATCTCGCCAATCATAACCTGGTTCGCAAGATCGAGTTGTCCGAGCTGCGTATCTCCGAGTTAAATTATTTTCGCACTGCCCTTACCGAGATGAAGATCTCCAACAACCGGCTTTATGTCCATGTCGGCCGGGTCTATAACCCTGATATTTTAGTGATTATCGCGGATTTCTTTAATCATGTCCAGAAGGTGTCGTGGGTCTTTGTCTCCGGCATTCACGGTGAACGTCTTGTGGTCATCTTCCGCTGCGACGGCTACAAGAAAAACGCCGGCCGCCTGGCAGAAAATATATTCGCCGAGGTAGGGTCGGCCGGCGGCCACCGAGAGGCAGCCCGGGCCGAGGTGCCTCTGAAAAATCTTGACAAGCATGATCAGGATTTCAGCACCAGAATCCTGATGCGCCTGACGAGAAGACATATGTAATTACCCGCATAACGTCAACTGCACCAATCCATAACCTGCATTGAGATCAATAAACTTACAGCACCCAGTAGACTGATTTTATTTTTCCGGCTCCCGATTCGGGGACAGAATGATTTTCGCAAACAAACGCGAAAAAAATTCAGTCCCCTTAGTACAGGGGAAAAATTTAATCTGTCTCCCACCATATTCAACGTAACTATTCAGCCGCACATAATTAGTCACAGGGCGCCGGACATAACCCAACCCGGCAAGACATATTACAGCCGCACTAAATCCGGAGTCTACGGGAAGGTAAAGACGTGGTACTGTTGAACAGTTACCAGAAAACTATCATAACTTATTTGACATAATTTTCTTTTTGTGACCATAATGTAAATATTAATGCCGGATTTTCCATTATCGTTACCAATTGAGGGGGAGAAAATTAATGCGGGTAAATATTGGCCCTGTAACCAGACTTGAGGGACATTTAAGCATTCATACAACCGTGGAAAATAATATTATCACCGAGGCTAAAAGTGTTGGTGAGATGTTTCGCGGCTTCGAAATTATACTAAGGGGCCGGGATCCGCTGGATGCCCAGCAGATTACCCAGCGGATATGCGGTGTCTGTCCATACGCCCACGCCATAGCATCATCCTACGCCCAGGAAAACGCCTACAACCTGCAGGTGCCGGCGAATGGCCGGATTTTGCATAATTTGATCCAGGGAGCTAATCACCTCTACGATTATCTTTTACAATTCTACCAATTGTCCGCCCTGGATTTTATTGATGTCACGGCTATCCTGAAATATTCCGGCAATGACGCCGATCTGGTAAAATTAAGAAACTGGGTAAAAAGAGAGCTGGCCTCGGACAAGCATTTCCCGGCCGCCCCCTTTTTACCCCGCCTGTCGGGGAAATATATTAATGACAACGAAATAAATATCGGGGCCTTGAAACACTATATTGAGGCCCTGGAGATCCAGAAAAAGGCCAACCGGGCCTCGGCAATTTTTGGCGGTAAATTCCCCCACGCGACCGCTATTTTCCCCAGCGGCTGCACCCTTGATCCCAATATTGATCATATCTCCACTTACCGTTCCTTAATCATGGAAGTCAGGGATTTTATTCACAAAAAATATATTCCCGATCTGCTCGCCGTGGCCGAAAGTTTCCCGGAGTATTGGCATATAGGTCAAAGTAAAGGCGGCTTTCTGTCATACGGCCTGCTGCCCTTCAGCCCCGAACCTGACAGCAAACGCCTGTTTGCCGCCGGAGTCGCAACAGCAGCCGGAGTAAAACCGGTAGATTTTGAGGCCATCAAAGAGGATGTTAAATACTCCAGATATTCATCGCCCTCCGGCCTCAAAGTACGTGAGGGCACGCTTACCCCCGCCCCCCATAAAGAGTCAGCCTACAGCTGGATCAAGGCCCCCCGTTACCAGGGGAAGATGATGGAAGTAGGGGCTGCCGCCAGGGTAACCGTTGATTACCTTCAGGGGAATAATCAAACTGTAAAACAGTTAGTGGACAAATTCGCGGCTCAGGCGGGAATCGGGCTGCAAAATCTCAACTCGGTATTAGGACGTCATCTGAGCCGCGCCATCTCAGGGGTAGTGATCGCCGACTTTTTGCTGGCCGAAACGGAAAAGGTTGATATAGGCTCCCGGGCCATGACCGACTTCAAAATCCCGGCATCAGGAGAGGGCTTCGGCGCCACAGAGGCCTCCAGGGGTGCCTTGCTGCACTATATTAAGATAAAAAACCACAAAATTGACAAATACGAGTGCGTGGTACCAACCACCTGGAATTGTTCTCCGAGAGATGACCGGGATCAGCCGGGCGCTTTGGAATCAGCCTTAGTCGGCACCAGAGTTGAAAACCCCCAGGAGCAAATAGAGGCCAACAGGGTTATTCACTCCTTTGACCCCTGTCTGGCCTGTGCCGTACATTGAACCCTGGGTAACTATTCAGCAGCACCCCATCTTCGCCCATTCGGAGTCTTCGCTTACCTTCGGCCTTCTCGAATACGAAAGTATGCTTCCCCTAAATGAACGAGGTAAGCGTAGACCCCGGGCTGGAGCACTGCTGAACAGTTACATTCAGTGGTTATTGCTAATTTCGGGCATTGTGCTGAATAGTTACATCTTCTGAAAGTTAAAAGACCAAGGACAAGATTATGCTGGATAGACGGAATTTTCTAAAATTGGCGACCTGCCTGAGTGCCGCTTTTGGTGTTTCTAATCTTCCGGAGACAGTACAGGCGGCGCTTAAAAAAATTGCCCCTGATACAATTCCGACCCTTGTTTATTTACAAGGGCTGGCCTGCACGGGCTGTTCTATCTCCTTATTGCAGGCCCAATCTCCAAACGCGGTCACCATGGTAACGGAATACTCAAAATTAGCCTTCCATTCCGACCTCTCAGCGACCTCCGGCCAGCAGGCCCTTAATCTCCTCGGAGACTACTTCGCGGGTCGAGCCGGAGATTATTTCCTGGCCCTTGAAGGTGCCGTCCCCCTGGGAATGCCGGAGGCCTGTGTGATTGGTGATAAAACTCTTGCCGAACATTTACTGACCGCGGCCAAGACCATGAGCGGCGCTATAGCGGTGGGAACCTGCGCCTCCCACGGCGGCATTCCAGCGGCGGAAGGCAACCTCACGGGAGCGGTAAGTCTGAAGGAGTTTTATCGACAAAATCAGCTGCGTCCTTTAATTATCAATATCCCGGGCTGTTCCGTACACCCGGATTGGGTCTGGAAGACCATTATCTATCTCGTCAGAGCGGGGCTGCCTAAACTAATCAATAACGGTGAACCGGAAATGTTTTTCGAACGTAAAGTCCACGATAACTGCCCCAGATATCATGATTTTCAACAGGAGAATTTTGCTCTGAAATTAGGGGATAAAGGCTGCCTCTTCAAACTTGGCTGCCTTGGCCCGGACACTTACGCCGACTGTCCAAGCCGGTGGTGGAACGGTGGGCAGACATGGTGCGTTGGGGTTAACGCCCCATGTATCGGCTGTGCCTCCCCCATCTTCGCGGCCAAGAAAAACTTCCCGTTTTATCGGCTCTCCAGCCAATCCGTAAACCAGGGGAGGGAAAAATAAATGAACCGATTTGCCGGCTTTTCAGTAACCTCAAGACTTATTCTCTCTGTAATCATCTCCATCTCCCTATCGCTGATAGTAATTATTCTCCTCCTCAACAGCTTTGTCAAAAGGCAGATGACCCACAGTTACATAGGCACAATCCAGACTCTGTACAGTTCTTTGGAATATGGGGTAAAAGGCTCTCTTGAAAAGGGGCAGATGAAAAATTTTGAAAAACTTCTGAACAGACAAAAAAACATCGCGGGCGTACTTGACGTATCGCTCTATGATAACTCAGGCACCATAAACCTATCATCCAATGCCCATGATAAAAACCAAAAACTGCCGGCTGATTTATGGAATAAAATAATTAACGCCCGCCAGCCGATTCTGCTTAAAGATACCTCAAAATTAATCATGTACGCCCCGCAAATAGTAGAACCGGACTGTATACGCTGTCATCCACGCTGGCAGAAAGGCAGCGTCGGCGGGGTTCTTTCCCTGTCCTATGATCTAAGCACACTGAACCAAACCATCTCACGCCTGCAGTTCTTTATGTACTGCGGCGCCCTGGCTCTTCTTCTGATTATTTGCGGTATTATCCTGTTATCCATGCGTAAAATGCTGAGTCTGCCGATTAACACCATCATCAGCAATCTCCATAAAAGCGCCCTGAGCGTCGGCAGCGCGGCCCATCAATCATCCAGAAGCAGTAACTCCCTGGCGGATAACTCCAGCCATCAGGCCGCCTCGCTGGAGGAGACTTCCGCTTCACTCGAAGAATTATCTTCCATGACCAGGATGAACGCCGAGAATGCCGTCCAGGCCGATGGCCTGATGAAAGAAACTAACCGGATTATGACGGAATCAAATCAAGTCATGCAACAGATGCAGGAGGCCATGCAAAAAATTGCGCAAAGCAACGAGGAGACAACCGTTATCTTAAAAACAATTGATCAAATCGCCTTCCAGACAAATCTTTTAGCCCTGAACGCCGCGGTTGAAGCCGCCCGGGCCGGAGAAGTCGGAGCAGGGTTTGCGGTGGTGGCTGATGAGGTACGCAGCCTGGCCTCACGTACCGCCGATGCGGCCAAAGATGTCTCAAATCTTTTAGCAGGCACCAATCAACGGGTGGCAACCGGGGTTGAGTTCTCCGAGAATGCCGGCAGGGCCTTCCTGGATTCAGCCCAGAAAATCAGTAAGGCCTCCAGTATAGTTAATGAAATCACCTCGGCCTCGCAGGAACAGGACACCGGAATTAAACAGCTTGTTCAGGCCATAACAGAGCTTGACAATATTACCCAGGCGAATGCGGCCGACGCCGACAAGGCCTCCTCGGTGGCGGCGGAGATGGAGTCACAATTTGACAAACTCAAAAATGACATTACCTCCTTAATAAAATTGGTCAAAGGCAATGGTCACCAGCTGGAACAGTAACAGGTCATAGTTCAGGGCAGTTTATCTGCTTGTAAACTTCTCCAGAGCGGTACGACAAAGATCGT
This sequence comes from uncultured Desulfobulbia bacterium, assembly GCA_964608155.1. Taxonomy (GTDB): domain Bacteria; phylum Desulfobacterota; class Desulfobulbia; order Desulfobulbales; family VMSU01; genus JAADIV01. The sequence continues at coordinate 1,214 of CAZSOB010000003.1, read as the reverse complement.
ATGCGAAACTAATATACCCGGTTAGAGTTTTGCATTAAGGCTGGTTGGTGGTTTTACGCCGGGAGACAGATTAAATTTTTCCCCTGCGCCAAGGGGACTGAATTGTTTTCGCGTTTGTTGGCGAAAATTATTCTGTCCCCGAATCGGAAGCCGGAAAAATAAAATCAGTCCCCTTAGTTCTGATTTACCACCACTGTTGGAAACAGTTACATCTGCCTTAGCTAACAAGTTACATTAAAAGTGAAACAGGGGGGGGGGGCCAAGAGTTCTTGGCAGAAAATCCCCCATAGTTTGTTGATACTTGCACTTGACAAAGTTCGTTCATCAGGTAAGTTTGCTGGTAACTTCATACAGGGGCTGCGGTTCTTAACCCCCGTTGTGTAACTGTGACGCACCTTAATAGTTACTATTCCGCTACCACTACGCGAGCCTGATAAGCATGGATGATAAAAATGGTGTATTGGCAATGGTATTGGCCGGGGGCCGGGTGGATGAGCTTAACGTCCTGACCTATTACCGCCCCAAGTCGGCGGTTCCCTTCGGCGGATTCGCCAGGGTAATTGATTTCGCCCTGAGCAATCTGTTACACTCCGGTTTAGAGCGCGTCGCCGTTCTCAGCCAGTTTCGCTCCTTTTCCCTGATTAATCATATAGGCTCCGGCGCCGCCTGGGATATGCTGGGCCGCTACAGGGGTATCTCCATCCTGCCGCCCTCCAGCGGTTATGAAAACTCCGGCTGGTATCGGGGTACCGCGGATTCCGTATATCAGAATCTTGATTTTGTCCAGTATCATGCCCCGGAAGTGGTTCTGATTCTCTCCGGTGATCATATATACAAGATGGACTATCAGGCCATGCTTGATTATCACCGCGCCAAAGATGCTGATCTGACCATGGCCTGTCTCCGCGTCCCCAAAAACGGCAGCCAGCGTTTCGGAGTCGCCAGTATTGATGACGAGGACGGTGAAACCGGCGGCCGGGTGCTGGACTATGATGAAAAACCGGCCAATCCCCGTTTCAACTGGGCCTCCATGACGGTTTTCTGTTTTAAGCCGCGCATCCTCTATGAAACGCTGGCCGCCAATGCCGCCGAGGATGAGTCCTTTGAATTCGGTCAGGATATTATCCCCCGTCTGCTGGCCGCCGGACGGCGGGTTTACGGCTATAAATTTCATGACTACTGGGCCTATACCCGTACCATTGAGGAGTATTGGC
>CAZSOB010000002.1:0-37804 GCA_964608155.1 uncultured Desulfobulbia bacterium | reverse complement strand
ACCACCGCCAGATTGCCATGGGCGTCGGCATGAACGAGATGGGCCTCAAGGGGGAAAGATTTACCGTTGATCTCATTCTCACTCGGGGTATGGAAATGGAACTGTTTCAGGGTATAGGGGTGGCCGTCAACTGTGAGGGTACTGCCGCTCTGGTATTTAACTTCGATGGTATGGCCGTTATTCAGAACCGTCATCGGGCTTTTTTGATAATTGACAGTTATGGGCGATAACTGGGCCTCCACCATATTGGTCAGGTTTACCGGAGACTGGTTTACGCCGCTGCCGCAGGCGGAAAATGCCGGATTTAATTCGGCCCAGTGCTCTGGCCCGCTGTGACCGCTGTAGCTCCAGTGTCCTCCGGCCAGGGCGGTGGTGGCGGATAACAACAGCGCGCCGCTCATCAACAGAAAAGTTTTTTTCATTTTATTCTCCTTTTTGTTAGTTATTTTGTATCATTATGGCCAAAAATGAATAACCATTCATTACATGAAATTTATTTTTTTGCAAATAATAAATAGCCTGATCTTGTAAAAAGATGGAAAGAGATTATTAGTTTCAAACTATCCTCAAAAAACGGCCAATGTTATTGGCCCTAAAATATCAAAAAAAGCAAACATGACGGCATCTCCATTTACCCTGCACCGACAATCATCTCAATGTGCCGCCCGCCGTGGTGAAGTAGCCACTACCCACGGTGTCTTTCAGACTCCGGTATTTATGCCGGTGGGCACTCAGGCTACGGTGAAGGGAATGACCCCGGCAGATCTGAAAAATATCGGGGCCGAGATAATCCTGGGCAACACCTATCACCTGTTTATCCGGCCGGGCTGTGAATTAATCAGGGAGTTTGGCGGGCTGCATAATTTTATGGCCTGGAACCGGCCCATTTTGACTGACAGCGGCGGTTTTCAGATCTTTTCGCTGCGGGAACTAACCAGGATAAGTGAGGAGGGGGCGGCCTTTAAATCTCATCTTGACGGTTCCGCCCTGTTTTTAAGCCCCGAGGATGCCGTGGCGGTACAGGAAACTCTGGGCTCTGACATTATGATGTGTCTGGATACCTGCATACCCTATCCGGCCGATCTGAACGAGGCCCGCCGGGCCACTGATCTCACCGCCCGCTGGGCACGGCGCTGCCGCGCGGCCCATCACCGGGAGAGAGGCCAGCTGCTCTTTGGTATTGTGCAGGGCGGCATGCACAGGGAACTGCGGGCGCAGGCCATTGAGCAGTTACAGGAAACAGGCTTTGACGGTTATGCCATGGGGGGGCTTAGTGTGGGTGAGCCCAAGGATCTGATGCTTGATATTACTGAATATACTGCCGCCCTCATGCCCAGGGATTATCCTGTTTATCTCATGGGAGTAGGCACCCCGGAAGACTTGGTGGAGGGCGTCTGGCGCGGGGTGGATATGTTCGACTGTGTGATGCCCACCCGAAACGCCAGGAATGGAATGCTCTTTACAAGCAGCGGCAAGGTTGTTATAAAGAACGCTCGTTATCGGCGGGATCAAAGGCCTGTTGATGAAAACTGCACCTGTTACACCTGCCGTAATTTTTCGCGGGCCTATCTAAGACATCTCTATATGACTCATGAGATACTGGCCGCCACCCTCAATACTATTCATAATCTGCATTATTATGCGGGCTTGATGGCCGGAATCAGAAAGGCTCTCGAAGAAGATTGTTACGAAGAATTTCGACGTGACTTTTATACAAATAATCAATAAAGGAGAAGTATCATGTTGGGAGTAAATATTGCCCACGCCGCTGGCAACGCAGCGGGGGGCGGTTTTGGTCAGAGCTTTATGTCGTTTGTACCGCTGATCTTGATTTTCGCGGTATTTTATTTCCTGCTTATCCGGCCTCAGCAAAAGAAGGCCAAGGAGCAGCAGACTTTTTTAAGTAATTTACAAAAGGGCACTGCCGTGGTCACCCAGGGCGGTCTGCACGGAGTGATTACCGGTCTCACCGATACCGTGGTTACCCTGGAGATTGCGGATAATATACGGGTGAAGGTTGCCCGGCCTTATATAATGGGTTCGGCTAATTCGATTAAGTCCAAAGAGGTTTGCGCCCCCAGCGGCGGCTGAAAAATCCCCCGGGGTTAACCTCATCGGGAATGAGGGATAATTTTGTTGCCGCTTTAACAATTTTAGGTTATTAATCCAGGCAGTTAAAATCATAAGCGCCCGTAGCTCATCTGGATAGAGTATCGGACTACGAATCCGAGGGTAGCAGGTTCGAATCCTGCCGGGCGCACCAGTAATAGACAAGGGGGGTTAAGTACATTGGCTTAACCCCCCTTGTTGCGTTCAGTGGCAACTTTTGTTGCCGCTCTCTTCTGCGTATTTATTCGTATTTGTAAATAGTTATCTCAAAAATTGCTTTTTAACGCCATCACTCTTGACCATCTGCCATTGTGTAGGTTATATGGTACAAGGGAACTACCTACTACGACCTACTGTAAAGTAGAAATATATAACTATTTAAACAGGATAGGGGAATTGGCTGGACAGACAGGATTAATACTTGCCCGGCTTTTTTGCAAAATACTTGTTTTATCCAACTCGTGGACACCAACAGTACCAGTATGATCAACTTTCCCGCAACTCAGTCCCTGCTTCCCTGGCTTAATAAACAAACCACAAACATACATTTAAGTATTTCATTTAACACTAATTTTTCTTGCGCCTCAGGTAAATCTTCGGCCTCGTTTATAGTTCTTGATGCCTCGTCCGCGGTTGCCAGCCTCATAGATGCTTCTTTCTCCCTCAATTCCCAGAACACCATAAAAAAGATCTTTCTTCTGGTGCAGAAAGATCGGTATTCTTTCACCGAAAAAGATGTTCCTCTGGATAATAAGGGAATAGATCATCTGTGGGAGGAGGCCTTTGAGTTTTATGGCGTGGAAAAAGAATCAGGCCCTTTTATCAGTCTGCCCGGCCTGACGGACGACAGGCCCTCTTTTCCTCTCTGGAAGTCCCTGTTTTATTGTGTGGAACAAAAAGTTTTTTTCCATCCCCCATGTCCTGTATGTGGCAGTTCACTGGAACTTTGTACTGCTGAAAATATCCTGTCGGCGGCAGGCCTGCCGTCCTATGCCTCAACCTTAGAACGCTTCCTCTTTTGTCCGGATTGTCAGGCGGCTGAGGGGCGTACCACCTTTTTTGTTGATGAATACGCCGGCGCGGTTCGACCAATGGTCAAGGATCGCCGGACGTTAATCGCTGAATTTGGCCGTCTTATAGAGGGGGATAAACCGGCTGCCGGCTTCCCGTGTCTGGCGTGTAACAACCGTCATGAATGCTTCAAGGCTGAAAAGCTTGCTGGTTCCAGGATAGTGCCATTTGCCTTTTATCCTTTCAGGATGCTCCTTAGTGAGGCGATGCAGCTCCAGGCGCGTGATTTTTTATCACTGATATCAGGGGCCGCCTGCGATGAAATCAAAAACAGGATAGATGTCGACAGTGAGCCTGGAAGGGCTCGCTGCCTTGATGACTTCCGCGGGCAGGGCGCGGACAGATTGACGTTCTTTTTTGACAACGATCCACGCCATTTTCTTGAGATTCTGTATCTAAAACTTGCCTTTCTAAAGCAGATAAACAGAAGCGCTCTCTCAAGAAACGGAAATTTAATTCATCCGGATCTGAGGCCCTCCATTGACCATTACTGGGTGAATCTTGCCGATTATGAAGGGCTGCTACCTTATTTCTGGAATTTTAAGGTCAGGCCGCGGGCTGTCGGCCTTGCCCCGCAGCAGGAAGCCTCTTTCGTCAGAGTACCCCAGGCGCTGAGCCTTTACGCCATGGCTGTTCTCTGGTTTCATGCCCTGCTGGCAAATAACAAACAGACTGCCGCGGACATTCAACGCGCCCTTGCCCCCTTTCTGACCGACAGGAATATCGAAGAGGAAGGGCTGGACTTTGGAGCTTTGGTCATGCAAAAGTCTGACAAGGCCTTTTGCCCTGAAAATATCTTTTGGCATCCAAAGCCAAGGGAAATTCCCGCCCCCTGGCTTGCCCTGTGGCAGGAGGCCCTTAACCTGGGCTGGACTCTCTTGCGGGCCTCGTATCATGCCGACCAGCAATTCTCCCTTGATCCTTTTCTGGAACAGGCCGCCAATACCGCGGCGAAAGTTAAAAAGAGCCTGTTTGCGGCCCCCCCCGCCCCGGCCGCGGTGCTAAAAGAGAAGCAGACGGAAAAAGACGGGCCAATCAGCGATATCCTCTTTAGTATTATGGAGAAATGGCAGGCCGGGCAGACCCCGGCGGAAAGCGTTGCTTCGTCTGTTCCAGTTGCCGAGCCGCAGACGGCCGACAAGGAGGAAGAGATTGAAAAAACGGTGATAATGACTGCTGACCAAATCTCCACTCTGCTGGCCGAACAGCAGACCGCCGCCAAGATCTGTGAACCGGAAAAGGAAAAACCATCAGAAACCGGCGGGCAGACAACAGAGCAAGAGCCCCTGGAAGAAGTCGAAAAAACAGTAATAATGAATATCAATGACATCCAGGCCTTTGTCGCGAACCAGCCGCCCGCCCCGGAGCCGGTCTCCAAAGTCCGGAATGAGCCGCCGCCTGATCTTGCCGGGAAAGAGGTCGGCGCCGCGCCCCAGGCCTCAAATTTCAGTGAGGACAACCTTTCCGAGACCGTCATGATTAGCGTGGAACAACTTGAAAAATTGCGTAAAGCGAAAAAGGGATGAAGACGAATATCCCCAAAGATAAAATCGCGGCAGAAATTAGAGACCTTTACCGGGAGGATGCCTCAAATGCCGCGGGCCGCATAGAGGAACGTCTCCTGACAATACTAACAGATTGTCCGCCCGCCGAACGAATCGCCTTTTTAGATGACCTCATAAGCAGCGAATTCCGGCCGGCCGTCAGGCCGGAGGCCGATATATTTAACATGCTGCTGGGCAAAGACCGGGCCAAAATGGCTTTATCGCCGGAAGAAATATCTCAGCAGCTAACCGCCGCTCTGAATACCGTATTTGACTCCCTGAACAAATTAATTGGCGGCATAAACGCCACTCTCCTCGGCGGGGCCAATGGAGACGGAGAAGAAACAATCCGGACGGTCATCTACTCCAGTATTGACAAAGGAGAGGGGCTGCAGGCGCTTGAAAAGCATCTCGAACAAATAGGTGATTTTTTTGCTATTTCACTCCAGGCCTTTAAAAAATCAGCCAAAACGAAAATCCATGAAATCCTGCAGGAACTAAATCCCGATTCCATCGCGGAAGAATCTGAAGGATATCTGAATTTTGGCCCCCTGCGGAAGGCAAAAATGCTTGACAGTTACCGGGAAAAGTATAACACTTTACAAAATTGGCAGAGCTCCGGGTTATTGCTCGATGCCTTTGTGAAAGAATTTGAAAAAAATTGCCAAATCCTTTACCTCAAAAAAAGAGAAGAAAATGAATAATTTCAAGCTGCTCTGCGGAGTACTCTGCGTTTTTTTTCTTTCAGCCTGCGCCGCCGCTCCACCGCCCCCGCCGCAATATACCTATGGCAGGGATGCCATCCGGATCCACATCAAAGCTGACCCGCAGCTCAATCAATATAACGGCAGTCCACACACCCTGCTGCTTTGCGTTCAGCAGTTGAGTAACCCCAATACCTTCAGCCAGCTATCCGGTGATATGGCTGGCATATATAAACTGCTTAGCTGTTCGCAATATGACTCCACGGTGATGAATTCCAAGAGAATTATTGTCCAGCCCGGCCAGACGGCGGATTATTCCTTAGACCGGGCGGAAAATACGAAATATGTGTCCGTGGCGGCTGGTTATTACAATGTCCGGAAAGAAAACGTTGTCCGCCTGTTAAAAATACCGGTTGTGATTAGAACAAACGGTGTGTTCAGCCGAACCAAGACTTCAGAGCCCGCAATATTAAATCTGGAGCTTGACCTGGGCTCCACCGGCCCTACTGAGATCAAAAGCATTGTGAGTGGCCAGTAAGAGAGTATTTGGGAAGAGATCCTACACTAAAGCTGACCTGGCCCATTTTTTCGCTGTGGCTTACTCTTGGACATCCACCCCCTGAGGCTGAATCAATCATAATACAGAGAAGCGGAGACAAACGCTTGGCTGTTAAAAGCAGATCTACATCCCACAAGGAGAGTTAGGTGGATATTCAAAGGCCGATGTTTTGGCATCAGGGACTTTTTCTTCAACCGCATCATTTTCAGCAGGCCGACCTTTATTTCCAGTCCCTGCAGATGCCGTTCCAGAAATTTCTATCCCCTTTCTTTTGGGGCGTCGCCGGATTTGAAATATCAAAAGGCGCCTTGGAAAATAAATCATTTGAGGTGACGCGGGGAGAATTTGTCTTCCCGGACGGTACCTATGCTGTCTGCCCAGGCAATGCCTTGTTGGCCGGCAGATCCTTTGAAGACGCCTGGACAGAAGGTGATAAACCCCTGACCGTTTATATCGGCCTGAAAAAGCTCGACAGAACATCCCCAAACGTTACTGAACAGAAGGGCCTTAACCGGATTACCGAGGTATCCACACGCTATGTGACCTCCGATGAGTCTGAACAGGTGGAGGACCTCTACGAAACCGGCCCGCCAGGAGAAGTCAGAAAGCTGCACCTGGTGCTTAAAATCTTCTGGGAGTCGGAAAAAGAGATGGCCGGCGATTATCTGCTGATGCCGATTGCCAGATTGGAGAGGCATGGCGAAACGATTCAGTTTTCCCCGAATTTTTCCCCTCCCGCCATTGCCCTGCAAGGCTCGGAAATTCTTATCCAGACCGTTAAGGATATCCGCGATCAGATTGCCAGCCGCAGCCGGCAGCTTGATGAATACAAAAAACAGCGCGGTGTTCATACCAGTGATTTTGGCACCCGGGATATGATTTTTATGCTGGCCTCCCGAACCCTCTGCCGCTATGTGCCGCTCCTCTTCCATCTTACCGAACCAAACGCCGTTCATCCATGGCAGGTATTTGGTCTGCTTCGCCAGCTTATCGGCGAATTATCTTCCTTTTCCGACAGTATAAACGCCGTGGGTGAACTAAATGACGGCACTGACCTGCTGGGCGGATACGATCATAATGATCCGTCTGAATGCTTCCTGGCCGCCCAATCTTTAATTTCACGGCTGCTTGATGAAATTACCGCCGGGCCTGATTATATTATCCGGCTGCTTTATGACGGCACCTATTATGCCGCCGATCTGACTCCGGCTCAATTCGCGGAAGGCAGCCGCTATTATCTTGTAGTCGGCACCGAAGAGCCGCAAAATGATGTTATCGAAGCCCTGCAGGGTATCGCCAAGCTGGGTTCAAGAGAATCCCTGCCGCTGCTGATTGCCCGCGCTCTGCCCGGTATCGGCCTGGAATATCTAACCGCGCCGCCCAGGGAATTACCGCATCGGCCCGAAAGCCTTTATTTCCAGATAGACCATCATAACGATCTCTGGGCCAGCGTAATAAAGGGCGGCAACCTTGCCTTATATTGGGATAATTCCCCTGAAGATTTGACCGCGGAAATGATGATTATAGAAAGGAGCTGAGCATGCGTTTGACGGACTGTTTTGCTGAATTGATGGCATATGTGGCTTATTTTCTGAGGAATAAGAATCAAAACAGTCTGCCCTTCGGCCAGGTACAGGCTGATATTCAGCGCCTGCTGGCTGAAAGCGAAGAGGTGATGCGGCAGGAAGGAATTTCGGCCGATGATTATAATGAAGCCCGTTTCGCGATCTGCGCCTGGGGGGATGAGGCAATTCTCCGTTCGCAATGGGAGGGCAGGACGCAATGGCAGAAAGAGCCGCTCCAGCGCCTTTATTTTCAGACCACTGATGCCGGCAAGGAGTTTTTTGAGCGCCTGAACAAGCTGGGGCCGCAGCAAAAAGAGGCGCGGGAAATCTTTTATCTCTGTCTCGCCATGGGCTTTAAGGGCCAGTATCACCAGGAGGGAGACGCGATGCTGCTTGAGCAGTTAAAGACCTCCAACCTCAAATTTTTACTCGGCAGTTCCATCGGTCTGCCCCCTTTAGATCGAGCTGAACTTTTCCCCGAGGCCTATCCGGCTGAGGCGGGGGATTCCTTTGCAGCCCCGAAAAAGGGCTTTCTTAATCCCATGACCCTGGCGATTTTTGTCTCGCCCCTCATCCTGTTTGGCACTCTGTTTCTCATCTACAGCTTCATCCTGAGCAACATCGGCAAGACATTCCTCGGTACGGTGCACTGATGAATAAGATACTGCAAAAAACCATAAAATCATCCCTGATCATTGCCGCCTTTATCCTGGTTATCCTTCTGATAACCGGCCTGGTACTCATTCTTGATTGGCCCTGGTGGACTGCTTTCCCGCTCTTACTCTTATTGATCGGGGTGATAGTCGGGGCTGTTTTCCTTAAAAAAATTCTGCTCAGGAAAAAAGAGCAGCAGTTTGTCGACCAGATTGTTTCCCAGGACGCCATGCAGATAAACAGCATGGCGGGCCGGGACAAACAAGCGTCACAGCTCCTCCAGGAACAATGGAAAGAGTCCATTGAACGGTTGAAACAATCGCACCTGAAAAAACTCGGTAACCCCCTTTATGTGCTGCCCTGGTATCTGATAATCGGTGAAAGCGGTTCAGGTAAAACTACGGCGATAAAAAGCGCCCGTTTATCCTCTCCCTTTGCCGATGCCGCTCAAGTCTCCGGCCTTTCAGGGACCAGAAACTGCGACTGGTGGTTTTTCGAGCAGGCGGTCATCATTGATACGGCAGGCCGTTACGCGGTTCCGGTCAATGAGGAGACAGACAAGGAGGAATGGCGTAAATTTCTTACCCTGCTGGCCAAATACCGCAAAAAGGAGCCGTTAAACGGCCTCATCGTCACCCTGTCGGCCGATAAACTTCTCAGCGCCTCGGCGGCAGATCTTGAGCAGGAAGGACTGCTGATCAGAGCCCGGATCGACGAATTAATGCAGGGTCTCGGGGCCAAATTTCCGGTCTATTTAATGGTGACCAAATGTGATCTGATAAAGGGCATGACCCAGTTTTTCGACAAGCTCCCCGACAAGGTAGTTGACCAGGCCATGGGTCTTGTTAATCAGCAGCCGGCAAAGACCCCCCCGTCTTTCTGGTCGCAGGCCGTTGAGACGATTGGGACCCGGCTGCGCAATCTTCTTCTCCGCATTGTCCATGACACGCCTGCCCAAAAGGTTGATCCGGCCCTGATCCTCTTTCCCTTCGAATTCGAGAGACTGAGCAAGGGGCTGCAGGCCTTTATGGGCAAGGCCTTTCAGGAAAACCCCTACCAGGAAACCCCGATTATGCGGGGAATTTTCTTTACCAGCGGCCGCCAGGAAGGAACCCCCTATTCCCATTTCCTGCACAAGTTGGGACTTATCGATGAAAGGGAAGTGCTGCCCGGAACCAGCAAGGGGCTGTTTCTCCACGATTTTTTTGCCAAAATACTTCCCACCGATAGGGGGATTTTCGCTCCGACCAGGAAGGCCATTGAATGGAACCGCCTGACCAGAAATCTCGGTCTGACCTCATGGGTCGCCTTTGTTCTCGCACTTTGCGGCCTGCTGAGCTTTTCCTTTGTCAAAAATCTCAAGACGATGCGGGAAGTACCGAAACAATTTCTGCAGGCGCCTGTCCTCCAGGGAGATCTGTTAACGGACGTTATAACTCTTAATCAATATAAACAGGCCATCTTGAAAGTTGAAGAAAGAAACGACAACTGGTGGATTCCGCGGTTTGGTCTGAATGAAAGCAACAAGGTCGAGGCAAGGCTTAAACAAAGATTCGACCAGCAGTTCCAAAAAGGTTTTCTCCAGCCGCTTGACCGGAAAATGACGGTTAGAATGGCCGATTTCACGCCGGTAACTTCAGATAAGATCATCAGCCGTCACATAAGCCATTTAGTACGCCGCATCAACCTGATAAAGACACGCCTGAAAACTGATGACCGCCAGACGCTTTTTGCCATGCCAAAGGCGTCCTTTCTGGTGCTGCTCTCAAATGAAAATTCAAGGCTCATCCCGGAAATTAACAAAAAAACAGCCGATATGTACCTTTATTATCTGCTCTGGAACCATGACAACAGCGGGATAAACCTGGAAATGAACAACCTGCGTAATTGGTTGAAACATACATTGGCTGTTAAGAAATACGAATTAAACTGGCTGATTACCTGGGCCAACGCCCAGGAAAGCCTTAAACCCATAACCCTGCAAGACTTCTGGGGCGGCAGCAAACAGATATCGCCCGCGGTTATTATCCAACCCGCTTTTACGCAAGACGGGAAAAAACTGATCGATAATTTCATGGGGGAACTTGAAGAGGCCCTGCCTGAACCGGGAGCAACCCTGATTGCCGCCCAGAAAATCAGATTCAGTACTACGTACCGCCAGGCCTTTTTCGCGGATTGGCGTAGTTTCAGCGTGGATTTCCATCAGGGGAGCTCCGGCCTTGCCGGTTATAACGAATGGTTTTCCATGGCCCAGAAGATCACTTCACTGCAAGGCCCTTATTTAACTTTTCTGACAACAGCGGCGGAGGAATTGAGTCCTTTTGTGGCGGGGAAGGAAGATTTTCCCCCCTGGGCGGACTTAATATCTCGTTATCCGGCTGTTCGTAAACAGGCAGGCACCCTTGCCAAATCCAGCGGCGGCTCCTTTTTTTCAAAAGCTGAAATTAAATCAAAACAGTTGATCAAAGGATTTAGCCGCAAGCTTGACGCCTCAGAGACAAAGAACGCTCTGGAGCATCAAATGCAGGCCGCTCAGGCCTGCCTCAGCTATCAGAATGCCCTGCAAAAGGCAGTCCCCCTGCTCTCTCCCCGCAAGGCGGCCTATGGCGCTGCGGCGGCTGTTTTTAATGGTGATAAATCCGAACTTACCTCAGCCGTACAGGCGGCCTCAAGACTTCGGACTAACATGACCTCAGGCCGGGAGAACGAAGATGTTTTCTGGAAACTGATCAATGGCCCAATTAATTTTCTGTGGGATTTTACCCGCACCGAGACGTCCTGCTATTTGCAGAAGCGCTGGGAAAAGGATGTTTTCGCCAATGTTCAGGATATTCATGATCCGGAACGATTGCGCAAACTTTTAATGGATCAAAACGGCTATGCCATACAATTTCTTAAAGGGCCTGCGGCGCCTTTTATAAGCACAAGACCGAGACAGGGCTATTATGCCGTACGAGCCCTGGGTAAGACAATTCCCTTTCAACCCGGTTTCCTCAACTTTTTGACTAAAGGTATTACCTCAACACTATCGGCGCGCGCCAGCTATGATGTCTCCATCAAGGGCCTGCCAACCGATGTCAACGCCGCGGCCGCCACCAAGCCCTACGCCACCGTCCTTACGCTGCAATGTGCCAGTGAAACCACAAAGTTGAGTAATTTCCAGTTTCCGATTATGAAAAAATTCAGATGGTTGCCGGGAAGCTGCGGTGATGTTCTGTTTGAAATCAAGGTGGGAAATCTGACCCTGACAAAACAATATAAAGGCAGCCAGGGGTTTCCAGACTTTTTAAATGATTTTAAGACTGGACAACATCTCTTTTACCCGAACGACTTTCCGCAGAGCAAAGACGCCCTGCAACACATGGGGATCAAATATATCAAAGTCAATTACCGTTTTAGAGGTAACCAGCCGGTGCTTAAACTCTTGCAGGCCTCACCAAGGGTGGTTCCGTCCAGGATTGGGCAATGCTGGGAGTAGGTAAAAGTGCCGCCTGGCAATGGCTTATTGCTGGTAAGCATCCGGCGGCACGTGATTTTTTTACCGTAGGTAAACAAACTCCGATGACTGAAGCCCTGGCTAATTGGATACGCCGGGGAGCAGAACAACTGGCTGGCTCGAAAGAGCGTCTCAGCGCTTCCTGCTCCTGGCGCTTTTGGTTCCAGACTCCGAAGAGAGGGATTATTACCTGCGGCCTGGTAAGAAACAGCTGTGACTCTGTTGGACGGCTCTATCCTCTCCTTTTAATGGGAAGCGGTTCGCTGAACGACTGGGAAGATAACTGGGAGCTTCTGCCTGTTACCTGTGAGGGGCTCTGGGGGCAGATGGAGCAGCTAACGGCCAGAAACTACAATACACTTAAACGCCTTGAGGCGGATTTGACGACACTGCGGCCGCCCCGGCCATCATGGCAGGGAATAACCCCTGCTAAGGTTATTCCTGAAGATAAGCAAAAACTGTGTGAATTTGTTGCGGAGCATCTTCGTTCATTCGAGGCGGAGCAGGCTATATTTCTGCCGCTCGCTAACGGTAACAGCGCCGATCTTTTTGAGGTTATCAGCTATTTGCATTTGTTATTTAAGGAGAGGATTAGCGAGGTACCCAATGCTGGCTTTTTAGGCGGGCCGCTTGAGCAGCCCGCGTTGGCGCTGTTCAAAAGACCGCTGAATATTCATGATTTTAAACGTATGTGGGTGCCTCAATGTCTATAAAGTTGTATGTGGCCAAGCAGTTCGGCTATGAAATGGCGGGGAGAATTCACTCCGCAAAATTTACGGATCTTTTCGATTTGCATATCAAGGGAGGGCAGCTCGGCCTGTGAATATCAAAGAGCTTATTAAAAATGGAAAACTCGATGCAACGCGGCAGCAGCTCGTTGCGGCCTTGAAAAATTCGCCAGCTGATCTAACCAGCCGTACCCTTTTTTTTCAGGTGCTTTGCTATTGCGGTGAATGGGAGAAGGCCAATCGTCACCTTGAGGCAATTGTCACTCAGGATCCCAGCCGGGCCGCCGGGGTGTCGGTCTGCAAAAAATTGATCCAGGCTGAACAGGAGCGCTGCAAGGCCGCAGAGGGCGGTTGTCATGCCGCCTTTCTTGGCGAGCCTCCGGCCTATATGGAATTGTATTATACTGCCAGGGAGGCAGTTAACCACAAAAAATTCGATGCGGCACAGGAACTCTTGGCTCAGCTTGATGCTGTCTTACCGCCCATTTCCGGCAGGATTATCGATACCTCCTTTGTTGGCTTTCGTGAAACCGACACCCTGTTTTTGCCCTTTCTCGAGGTGTTTGCCCACGAGCGGTATGTCTGGGTGCCATTTGAAGCCCTGCGCGAGCTTTCCATCCAGCCGCCGCAAACATTTCTTGACCTGTTGTGGATACCGGCCAGCCTGACCACCTGGGCAGGGCTTACCATGAACTGTTTTCTGCCGGCCTTGTATCCGAATACATTCCTTGAAAAGGATGAACGTATCAGGCTGGGCCGGATGACGGACTGGATTTCTCTTGGAGGCCCCTGTGCCAGAGGGGTCGGCCAACATGTCTTTGAGATCGGCGGGGAGGATGTCTCCATTTTAGATATTCGTAAAGTTGAATTTGATTTTCCAGGTAACGGAATAAGCAATGAAGAAAACAATTGATTTAGAGGCAATTCTGGCCCCAATCCCCGGAGATAATCCAGCCGGGGAAAATCTCCGCTATAATCCAGTTTATGACGAGATCCAGGAGGCAAGACGGGCGGATGATGTTTTGGATCAGGGCGATTGGCAGCATGAAGTGAAGACCGCGGACTGGGACAAGGTCTTCTCCCTTGCCGTGGACACGCTGACTGAAAAGACTAAGGATCTGCAGATAGCCGCCTGGCTCTTTGAATCCCTGGTCGTTACCGAAGGCTTTGCCGGAGTAAGCCTGGGATTTAAGATCATTACCGGCTTCCTGCGGGATTTCTGGGAGCATGTTTATCCTGAAATTGAGGATGATGATCTCGATTACCGGATAGGCCCTCTGGAGTTTTTAAACGACAAGCTGTGGCTGCCCATCAAGGAGATTCCTGTCACCAGCAGTGCGACAACACCCGGATATTCCTGGATGAAATGGCAGGAATCCCGCCAGGTCGGCCTGGAGAAGGATACGCGGAACCAGTATGGTGATGTTGATAGTGACAAACAGCAGTCCAGGGAGGAGTTGATTGCCGAGGGGAAACTGCCGGCAGAAGATTTCGACGCGGCGGTGGGTGGTTCATCCAAGGCCTTTTATGAAGCGCTTGCTGAAGACGTCTCCGCCTGTCTCGAAGAATTCAAACGGTTTGACGAAATCGTGGATGAAAAGTTTGGCCGGGAGGCCCCGCGCCTGGCGGAACTCAAAACCGCCCTGGAAGACTGCCGGCATCTCATCTCAAGGCTGCTTAAGGAAAAGAGGGCGCAGGAGCCTGATGCCGCCCCCGAAGATGTAGAGGAAGAGGCACAGGAAGCGCTTCCCGCCGCGGAGGTTAGCGCGGCGGAAACGCCGCGGGCCGCGTCAGCTGCCGGGCAGTCCCCGTTTACGGGCGGTTCAGCTGCCGCCGCCTCCTATCGGGTCAACCGTTTACTCGGTTCAGCCGGGATTGAAGAAGCGGTCTGGCAGGATGCCCTGGCAAAGCTTAAGTCGGCAGGCATCAAACCGGCGCTGGAGCAGCTGTTGGGCGCCTCCTGTAGTGCCCAGTCTATACGGGAAGAGACGAATTTCAGCCTCCTTATGGCAAAACTGTGTTTAAAGGCCGGCCGGCACGATCTGGCCAGGCCCATCGCCGAAAAACTCAATGCCCTGATGGAGGAGCTGCAGTTGAGCCGCTGGGAATCGCCTATCTGGATAGCGGAAGTATTAGACACCCTTATTCAGTGTCTTGCCTATGAGGGCGCTCCTGATGATGACATCTACAGATCCAAGGAGCTGTTAATGCGGCTCTGTACGTTGGATATCACAAAGGCAATGGGGCATATGGGTGGATGAAAGCTGCTGAATAGTTGCCGGAAATCGTTAATAAAATAACAAGTCAGAAAATTGAGAATATAATAAAAAAGGAGGAATAATATGGCTAAAGAAAGTTTGCAGCATACCCTTGACCGGGTACGGGCTCCCAGGGTGCAGATCACTTATGACGTGGAGGTGGGGGAGGCTATTGAGATGAAGGAAATCCCCTTTGTGGTCGGTGTGCTGGCCGATCTATCCGGGAAGCCTGATGAGCCGCTGCCCAAGCTGAAGGAGAGAAAATTCATAGAAATCGACCGTGATAATTTTAATAACGTGCTGGCCGGGATGAAGCCGCGGCTGGCCTTTCGGGTGGACAATAAGCTCAGCGATGATGACAGCAAGATGGCGGTTGAACTCCGATTTAAGTCCATGGATGATTTTCATCCGGAGCGGGTCGCGGAACAGGTCGGGCCGGTGCGTAAGCTTGTTGAAGGGAGAAAAAGGCTTTCTGAACTGCTCAACAAGCTGGACGGCAACGACAAGTTAGACGAACTGCTCCAGGAGGTTGTGGCCAGTACCGATTCCCTGGAAAAGTTAGGCAAGGAAGCCGGCGTTGAGAAAAATGAAGATGAAATCAATAAAGAATAAGGGAGGAAGATCAGATGGCAGACAATGAACAACAGGCCCAGCCGGAAGCGGCACCGGCCGCGGCAGAACAGGAAGAAAAAAGCCTCCTGGATCAAATAATTGATGATGGACGCCTTGTCCGTGATGAGGCCCAGCGGGATTGGGCAAAAGATGTTGTCGGCGAGTTTGTCTCTCAGATTATGGAAGGGGAGATTACGGTTTCCAAGAATACCGAAGCCATGATCAATGAGAGAATCAGCGCCATTGACAAGTTGATTTCCGATCAGCTCAATGAAGTCATGCATAATGAAGAGTTTCAGAAACTTGAAGCCTCCTGGCGCGGATTACAGTACCTGATCGATCAGACTGAGACCGGTGAAAAACTTAAAATCCGGGTCATGAATGTCAATAAAAAGGATCTGCTAAAGGACATGGAAAAGGCCTCTGAGTTTGATCAGTCGGCCTTGTTCAAAAAGATATATGAGGAAGAGTTCGGGATGTTCGGCGGTGCCTCCTACGGCGCTTTGATCGGTGATTATGAATTTACCAATCATCCCCAGGATCTGGCCCTGCTGGAGAAGATTTCACAGGTGGCAGCCGCTGCCCATGCCCCTTTTATCTCCGCGGCCGGCCCGGAGCTCTTTAATTTAGACAGCTTTACCGAATTGGGCGAGCCCAGGGATATGTCTAAAATATTCCAGAGTGTGGAGTACGCCAAGTGGAAATCATTCCGGGAATCCGATGATTCACGTTATGTGGCCCTGGCCATGCCCCATATTCTCATGCGTCTGCCTTATGGTCAGGACAATGTGCCGGTGGAGGCCTTTAATTTTGAAGAACAGGTGGACGGCACCGATCACAAGAAGTACCTGTGGGGCAATGCCGCCTGGGCGTTAGGCACCCGGCTGACCGAGGCCTTTGCCAAATACCACTGGTGTGCCTCCATCCGCGGCGTGGAGGGCGGTGGTCTGGTGCAGGGCCTGCCGGTTCATACCTTCAGGACGGATGAGGGGGATGTGGCTCTCAAATGTCCCACCGAGATTGCCATTACCGACCGGCGGGAAAAGGAACTTGCCGACCTTGGCTTTGTACCGCTGGTGCATTGTAAGGGAACTGATTATGCCGCTTTTTTCAGTACCCAGACGGGCAATAAGCCTAAAGTCTATGATTCGGATTCCGCCAACGCCAATGCCCGGCTGTCCTCGCAGCTCCAGTACATCCTGGCGGTCTCACGATTTGCCCATTACCTGAAATCCATGATGCGCGATAAGATCGGCAGCTTCATGACCCGCAAAAATGCCGAGGATTTTCTCAACAACTGGATCAGCAATTATGTGCTGCTTGATGACAATGCCAGCCAGGAAATGAAGGCGAAGTATCCCCTGCGGGAGGCTCGTATCGATGTCAGTGAGGTTCCTGGAAAACCAGGGGCGTATCGGGCGGTGAGTTTTCTTAAACCTCATTTTCAGTTGGATGAACTGAGCGTTTCGCTGCGCCTCGTTGCCGATCTGCCGCCGCCGGCGCAGGGGTAAATTAGCTGTTATTGCTCATTACGGGCATTGCGCGGAATAGTTACAAATTAATAAAAAATTAAAAAAGGAGATACAATTATGCCAGCTGATGATTTTTTGAAAATTGACGGGATTGACGGTGAGAGCACGGATGACAAGCACAAGGGGTGGATAGAGGTTCTTTCTTACAACTGGGGGGTCTCCCAGATGGCCTCTTCCTCGGCCAGTTCTTCCGGAGGCGGCACGACCCAGCGTGCCGATCTCCAGGATCTGAGCATTGTGAAATTGCTGGACAGTGCCACCCCGCTGCTGTTTAAGGCCTGCGCCAAGGGTGATCATATTAAAGAGGTGAAACTTGAACTATGCCGGGCCGGTGGAGATAAGCTGATATATATGGAATATACCTTGAATAATGTCATTATCAGTTCCGTGAGCGTCGGCGGTGGTGGTGGTGGAGAGCCGACTGAATCCGTTAGCTTCAATTATGGCAAAATAAAATTGAATTACATCAAACAAAAGCGCGCTGATGGCAGCGGCGGCGGCAATGTACCGGCGGGCTGGAATCTTGAAGCCAATAAACCATTCTAACTTTTTTTGCCGTTAAGATGAAAAACAGCCAAAGCGTGCAGGCGTCGATCCTGGACAGGCTTATAGATCGGGAGCCGGATGTTACCCGTGAGCCGGTCCAGGATGGTTTTTCCGCCCGGCAAATCATTGACGCTGTTGCCAGAGATCTTGAAAACCTCCTTAATACGAGGCGCAATATTCTGGTACCTTCCGTTTCATACCAGGAGGTGAATAAATCCCTTTTTGTGTATGGACTTCCTGATTTTACCAGTAAAAACCAGGGGAATGTGTCAGTGCGCTCGCAGTTGCGCCTGGAAATTGAGAAAACCATAGCACGGTATGAGCCCAGGCTGAGGAATATCACAGTTCACCTTGATTCTCCCGCCACCGGCGGCCGGAAACTAAAATTTAGAATCAGTGGGGTTCTGATGGTGGATCCCATCTCCGAACCGGTGTTTTTTGACACGAATTATGATTTAAACAGAAGTAACTACTCAATTACAAAATAGCCAATGGATGACGCGCTGCTGAATTATTACGAACAGGAACTGAGCTATATTCGGCAGATGGGGGCTGAGTTTGCCGGGAAATACCCTAAAATTGCCGGGCGTCTACTGCTGGAGCAGGATAAATCCGCCGACCCCCATACGGAACGGCTGATTGAGGCCTTTGCCTTTATCAGCGGCCGTATTCATAAAAAAATAGACGACGATTTCCCGGCAATTACGGAGTCATTATTTAATGTTATTTATCCGCATTACAATAATCCGATTCCGTCGCTTACCATTGTCAGGTTTGAGCCGATCATGCAGAATATTTCCGAGGCCGGTTATCTGCTTGAGCGTGGCACAAAACTTTACTCCAAGCCCGTTAACGGTACTCCCTGCCAGTTTACCACCTGCCAGCCCGTGAATATCTGGCCGGTGCAGGTTGTTGAGGCCGGTCTTAAAGAGCCGCGGGTATTGACCAAGAATGCTCAACAGGCCATCCATCTGCGCCTGAAAACGGCCAACAATATCCCCTTTGCCAAGCTCAACTGGCAGAGTCTGCGTTTTTTCCTGCATGGCCAGCATCAGCATGTTTTTCATCTGTATGAGCTGCTGTTCAATAATGTCTGCCACATTACCTGCGAAGCCGCCGGCAGCCGGGACGCCTCCGCGGGAATTACCCTGGCGCCCTCGGCCATCGGCCCCGTTGGTTTTGACGATGAGGAAGGGGTTTTACCCTTTTCTAAGCGCTCGTTTCCCGGTTACCGCCTGCTTTTCGAGTATTTTTGTTTCCCTGAGCGCTTTCTCTTTTTTGATCTTCTGGGACTCGACCGGCTGAAAAGTACCCATATAGGCGACACGCTGGATATCTGGATTTACCTGAACCGGGCTGCCAAGAGTAATCTCGTGGTAAACAAAGATTCCTTTTGCCTCAACGCGGCCCCGGCAGTCAATTTGTTTGCAAAAACCGCCGAACCAATCCGGGTGGAACAGCGCCAGACAGAATACCAGGTGGTGCCTGATCTCAGAAAGCGGGACAGCACCGAGATCTACAGTATTGACCGGGTGACGGCTTCATCAACCGCGGTACCCGGAGAGAGTTATGAATACAAACCTTTTTATTCCATGCGTCATCATTTGAATGAAGATGGGGCGCGCGGCAGACAGGCCTATTGGCACATTCAGCGGCGGCAGTCCGGCAAAAAGGGCGACAGCGGTACGGATGTCTTTCTTTCCTTTGCCGACCTGGACTTTAAACCAACTGATCCGGGAGTGGAGATTCTGCTGCTTCATACCACCTGTACGAACAGGGATCTGCCCTCCAGGCTTCCCTTTGGCGCCCCTGGAGGAGATTTTAATCTTGAAATTGCCGCGCCTATAACCAAGGTGAGCGGTATTATGAAACCAACCCCCACCCGCCGACCCGCGACGGGCGGGGGCCTGCACTGGCGGCTGATATCACATCTGTCCCTGAACTACCTGTCCATTGTTCAGGGTGGTGAGGAAGCGCTGCGGGAAATTCTCAGGCTGTATGATTTTGATAACTCTCCGGCGACGAGGCAGCAGATCAGCGGTATATCAAGTTTGACATCGCATTATGTCACCAAGAAAATGGGGAGATCCCTGGGGCGTGGAGTGCAGGTGGTTATTGAATTTGATGAAGACAAATACGTCGGCACCGGGCTTTTCCTTTTCGCCTCCATTCTGGAACGTTTTCTGGGTCAGTACGTATCGGTCAACTCATTCAGCCAGCTGGTGGCGCGAACCATACAAAAAGATGAGGTATTGAAAGAGTGGCAACCGAGAAGCGGCAACCGCACGCTCCTTTAGAACAGCAGCTTATTGAGGAATTTTACAACTTTTCCTTCTTTAAAGCCGTGGATCTGCTGGAGAAACTTTCCCCGGACAGGAAACCCCTGGGTCAGACCCAGGATCCTCGTCAGGAGGCGGTACGTTTTTCAGTTTCTCCGGGGCTGGCCTTTGCTCCAAGTGATATTTCCGGTTTTTCCCCGGCCGGTAAAGAAGGCCCCAGCCGCATGGATATCGCCTTTATGGGGCTTGTTGGTTCTTCCGGCCTTTTGCCTCACTGGTACAACGAAATGGCTGTTGAGCGGAAGCGCAAAAAGGATTTCAGTATCAGCGCCTTTTTCGATATCTTTCACCACCGGCTCATTTCTCTTTTTTATCTGGCCTGGAAAAAGCATCAGTTCCCGGTAACATATCTGCCCGGCTCCCGAGACAAGTTGTCAGGCTACCTGCTCAGCCTTGCCGGTCTCGGCACCGCCGGACTCAGGGGACGCATTGGTCTGCCGGAGGAATCCCTGTCATTTTACAGCGGACTATTGTCCAGGCAGACGCCTTCGGCCGTTTCCATAGAATCCGCCGTGGCATATTACGCGGGCACTACTGTCGCCGTTGAACAGTTTGTCGAGCGTATGATTCCCTTGTCATTAGAGGATCAGACCTGTATAGGCTCGGCAAACGCCCAACTCGGGGTGGATACGGTGTGCGGCAGTTTTGTCTGGGACTGCCAAACCAAATTCCGGGTCAACCTCGGGCCCATGGGCTTTGATGAGTTCCGGCGGTTTTTACCCAGCGGGGATCTGCTGCGGCCTATTTTCTCATTTGTGCGTTATATGGTGGGTATTGAATACGAGTTTGAAGTACGCGTGCTGCTGAAGCGGCAGGAGATTCCCCCCTGTATTCTGGGGGCGGAGACCTCAGCCCCCCGCTTAGGATGGTCGACGTGGATCAAAAGCCCGGATTTCAGGCAGGAGCAGGATCCGTACATCACCTTTGAGGAGGAAGGGCTGGAATTGATGGTTGGTTAGTTTGGTTAGTTGGTTGGGAGATGTAGTTAAATAAATAAATGGAGTTATTCGCATGGCAATATCAAATCTGAAGTCGTTAATCGGGAAATTAAACACCGCTTGCCGCAAAAGCCTTGAGTCTGCTGCCGGTCTGTGTCTGTCACATACCCATTATGATGTGGAACTGGAGCATTTTTTTATCAAGCTTCTTGATATCAATGATACCGATTTTCAAAAAATTCTGCGTTATTTTGAGATTAATGAATCGCATATGATTGGTGATCTGACCAGAACCATTGAAGAATTTAAAACCGGTAACTCCCGGACGCCGGCCCTCTCGCCGCACATCCCGCAAATGATCAAGGAGGCATGGCTGGTGGCCTCGGTTGATTTTCAGGTGAGCAGTGTGCGCAGCGGCCACATTATCATTGCCCTGCTCACCAATGCCGAGACGGCCAGGGGTCTGTATGCCGGTTCATCGCTGTTTAAGAAAATTTCCATTGAGACGTTGCGCGAGTCCTTTGCTGATCTGACGGCCGGTTCCATTGAGGAAAATGAGGAAGTTACCACTTCGGCAGGCCCTGCTGCCGAAGCCGGAGCCGCCCCCATGGCCGGCGGCCAGGGTCAGGCCCTGGCCCAATATACCGTCAACCTGACGGAGAAGGCCAAAAAGGGTGAAATAGATCCAGTCCTGGGCCGTGATTTTGAGATTCGGCAGATGGTGGATATCCTCATTCGCCGCCGCCAGAACAACCCGATTCTGACCGGTGAGGCCGGGGTTGGCAAGACGGCGGTGGTGGAAGGTTTTGCCCTTAGAATCGCGGAAGGAGATGTGCCGCCGCCTCTGCGCGGGGTGGCCATTCACACCCTTGATCTGGCCCTTCTCCAGGCCGGGGCCGGGATTAAAGGCGAGTTTGAGGAACGCCTCAAGCAGGTAATCAACGAGATCAAGTCCTCGCCGGTACCGATTATCATTTTTATTGATGAGGCCCATACCTTGATCGGGGCCGGCGGGGCCGCCGGGGCCGGAGACGCGGCAAATCTGCTTAAACCCGCCCTGGCCCGGGGCGAGCTGCGTACCATTGCCGCTACTACCTGGGCGGAATATAAAAAATATTTTGAGAAGGACGCGGCCCTGGCCAGGCGTTTCCAAGTGGTCAAGGTGGAGGAGCCGGATGAAGAAAAGGCCCTGGTGATGATGCGGGCCATTGCCCCGTTTATCGAAAATCATCATAAGGTAATGATTACCGATGCGGCTCTGCGTGATTCTGTCCATCTTTCCCACCGCTATATTACCGGCCGCCAGTTACCGGATAAGTCGGTGAGTGTCCTTGATACGGCCTGCGCCAGGGTGGCCATCGGCTTGACCACCAGCCCGGCGGCGGTTGAAGAGGAAACAAGACGCATCGGCCAGATTGACCGTGAGGCGAAGATTCTTGAGCAAGAGGTTCTAATGGGTCAAGATCATAGTCAACGCCTGACGGAATTGGTTGCCGGCCGGGAAGAAACTAAACAGCATCTTGAGCAACTTACAGCGAAATGGAAGGGGGAAATGGAGGTGGCGGACAAGATCGTGGCGGCGCGCAAGGATATCCTGGAGCTGCATGCCGGGAACCCGGCGGCTCCGGAACTAACTGCCAAACGTACTGAGCTGCAGGCACTGGAGGCGGAATTTGCCAAAGTCCAGGGAGATGAGCCCCTTGTCCAGATAGCGGTTGATTCCATTACCATTTCTGACGTAATATCCGGCTGGACCGGTATCCCCACCGGCAGGATGCTCACCGATGAAATTACCACCGTCATGAATCTTGACAAGCTTCTCGGTGAGCGGGTTATCGGCCAGGATCATGGTTTAAGCGCCATGGCCCAGACCATCCAGACCGCCCATGCCGGTATCGAAGATCCGTCAAAACCCACCGGGGTATTCATGCTTGTCGGCCCTTCCGGCGTGGGTAAGACCGAAACCGCTCTAGCCCTGGCGGATCTTCTCTATGGCGGAGATGAGAATATAATCACCATCAATATGAGCGAGTATCAGGAGGCCCATACCGTTTCCAGTTTAAAAGGCTCTCCCCCCGGCTATGTCGGTTACGGTGAGGGCGGGGTACTCACTGAGGCAGTGCGCCGCAAGCCATACAGCGTTGTCCTGCTTGATGAGGTAGAAAAGGCCCATAACGATGTCATGGAGCTTTTTTACCAGGTCTTTGACAAGGGCATGCTGGAAGACGGCGAGGGGCGGCGCATTGATTTTAAAAACACCCTGATTATCCTCACCTCCAACCTCGGCACCGATACGATCATGAAGGTCTGCGCCGATGAAGAAACCAAGCCTGGCCCGGAGGCCTTGGCCGAGACCCTGCGGCCCGAGTTACAGAACCACTTCAAACCCGCCTTTCTCGGACGGCTAAAGGTAATCCCTTATTACCCGATTACTGATGAGAATCTGCGCTTTATTACCAGACTGAAACTTAATGCCGTCGCCAAACGCATGCAACAAAACCGCAATACAACTTTTACCTATGGTGATGATGTGGTCGAGGCCATTGCCAGCCGCTGTACCGAGGTGGACAGCGGGGCGCGAAATATCGATCATATTCTGTCACATACATTGCTGCCGGAGATGAGCAGGGAGCTGCTTAGTCGGATGGCAGAGGCGGTTGATATTCAGGAAGTTGAAGTGACGGTTGGCGATGAGGGGTTTGTGTATGACGTGAAATAACTGATGAGCTAATCTACTCAACAGCTGAATTCGAACTAGATCCCCCTGTTTCCCTATTAGAAAGGAGGTTGCGTAAACATGATCACTATTTATAAGAGAAACCTCTGGCCGGATATTGTCAGAGAACAGCATCCGCGGTACATGGCACTGAGCGATTTCACGGTCGCCCTGGATGTCGAGGAAGGCCCGGTGGCTGATGCGCTGGAGGCCGACCCGCTGCTACAGCAGAAAATTACTGACGCGATCAATGATTTTGTGAACAACAAGGCATATCGGTTTCTCTCCGACAAAGTATTTAGGGTGGAAACGCGCATTTTCATGCATATCAACAACCGGGATTTTGACTCTCTGGCCGATGATTATCGCAGCTTCGATGAATACACACGCTACCTACTCTCCTTGACCAACGATAATGTAAAGTATCTTGTCGGTCAAACCATCAAAGCCGTGGCCAAGGACAAAAAAGCCGTGGCCGGATACAAGAGAGGTATTATCGTGAAGATGGTTGTCAAGATTGCGAGGATCCTCTTTTCCACAACCACCATGGTAGTTGGAACGACCACTGCCATCTTCACCTGCGGAACCACTGCCATCCCGGGCCTGATCATCGGGTTCGTGGGGCTCGTTCAATCCTTCGCCGAGTTGACCCGTGAACTCTTAAAGGCCATCAAAAGCCTTGAACTCGCCCGCGTGGATGCTCTCGTCAGCCTAAAAGACTTAGAAAAGAAATATAAAAACGCCGGCGGGGGGAGCATCGGAACCCAGGAAGTCCTCAGAGGGGTCGCGAATAAGGTCTTTTCCGGTTTCATAGAGATTAACACGATCACCACGCTTTCCGGTAAGTTCGATCTGTGGGAGAACAAGATCAGAGTGGTGGATCAGAAAAGTCATCAACTGGCCCAAAAGCTCACCCAGATCCTTCAAAAGGCGAATGAACTCCAGAGAGTTATTAATATGGAGAGCCGCCCATCTGTGCCGTCCCGTGAAGGGTGTAAGCTCAAGGTGCCGCCACCGATCCCTTCCCGTGAAGGCCGACGAACGATCAATTCCAGTGGCCAGATTTCTCCCCTGGTTCCGTCAAGGCAGGGGCGAGTGAATGCCAACGTCTACAAGGATATGTTTTCTCAAAAAACACCTCCTCCTGTCCCGTCGCGGTTCGGGAGAGCTTCGGCACCCGCTAAACATGCCTCGCCGCCGCCTGCCAATGCCCGTTCCGCAGAAAACCAGGCTGGCGATCAAAAAACCAAGAAGACGATGAAGTTGGCAAGCGTTCGCCGCAATATCATGAAGACGATACCGAAGATCGAAAAACTCCAAAAAGAGGTCAATGTCAACAAGAGGCAGAACAAGCTCTTCACAACCGCCCTTAGCAATCTCAAAGGTCGAAAGCCCAGGGCCGTCGAGTTCATCGAGGCCTTCATGAACGTGACGGTTGACCTCACAAAGGCAGGGATCAGTTTCGGCGTTGGAAGCTATGACCTTCACGACGGCCTCTCAACGGCAAAGGGCGTCACCGATAGCATTTACTCCATCGGATCTTTTATTTTAGATCAGTCCGTGGAATCGGTAGTCCTTTCGAATGACCTCCTGGAAGGCTTCGGGGAACTGGGAAATGCCCTGAACGAAAAAGACAGGCTGGACAGAGATGCAGGTAGAAAAGGTGTCTGAGGGTTCAGTACCGGTTTCACGGCATTTAGGCAAAGGGGTAAAGATTTGCTGGGCTCATTTCATTTTTTCAGCAAGTCTCTGGTGTCAGTCTTGATATTTAACCCCATGCATGGGGTATTTATTCAGCCCAACCATAGCTTGCACTCTGACGGGCTGCGCCCGCATGTGAAGCTGGACATTCGAAATCATATATTATTTGTAACTGTTCAGCTGCACCCAATCTGCGATTGATAATGCCGTCCAGCATACTGATGTATAGCTGAACGGCATTATCAACCACATCTTGGGCACATCTGAGCAGTTACATTCAGTGGTTATCGTTAATTACGGGCATTTCGCTGAATAGTTACTATTATTTTAGCATTACCGCATGTTACGAGGGAAAGCTTTATGTTAACTCAGGAAAACAAACTTTTTTCAATAGAGACCCCGCTCGGCACGGATGTGCTGCTGCTCGCCCGGATACGCGGCCAGGAAGGTCTGTCGGAGCTTTTTCAATTTGATATAGATTTATTTTCTGAACAACAGACGATTTCTCTTGAAAAGATCATTGGTAAAAACGTCACCATTTCTGTTTTTCTCGCCGATGGCAGCATACGCTATTTTAACGGGCTGATATCGCGTTTCAGTCAGGAACACGGCAGTCCTGAAAAAGGAAGTGAACTCCAATCGCCATATTACTCCGCCACCATGGTGCCCTGGCTTTGGCTTCTGACCAGAACCTCAAATTTACGTATATTCCAAAATCTTTCAGTGCCGGACATTGTGGGTAAAATCTTTACGGATAAAGGTCTAACCGACTTCAAGCTAAATCTTCAGGGGCAATATAAACCAAGAGAATACACCGTACAATACAGAGAAAGTGATTTTAATTTTGTTTCAAGGCTTTTGGAAGAAGAGGGGATTTTCTATTTTTTTGTGCATGAAAACGGCAAACACACCATGGTACTGGCCGATTATCCAGGAGCGCATGAACCATGCCTTGGCCAGGAAACCGTCAAATTCAAGTTGACGGGTGAAGAACATTTTGGCAGTGAGGATCAGATTAACAGCCTGAAAATGGTAAAGGAGATCCAGGCAGGGAAATATTCATTAAATGATTATAACTATGAAATTCCCAACACGGATATTGAGGTAACATCTGATACCACCCATGCCCTGGGGCCTGGTGAGCGGGAAAAATATGATTATCCGGGACTGTATGCCACCCGAAACGCGGGAGACAATCTGGCCAATCTTCGCATGGAGGAAGAGGAGGCCCAGATCACCACCTTGAGCGGTTCAAGTGACTGCCGGGCCTTTGCCAGCGGCTTTCGGTTCAGGCTGGAAAATACTTCTCGGGATGACTGGGATAATAAGGAATATCTTCTGACCCGTATCAGGCATGAGGCTGACCAGGCGGCGACCTACTTCAGCGCCCCATCCTCCAGAAAAGGGAAATCCTATAAGAACTATTTCACCTGTATTCCACATAAAGTGCCTTACCGGCCGGCTCGCGGCACGAAAAGACCAGTGGTGGAAGGGGTGCAGACAGCAGTTGTTGTGGGGCCTACCGGAGAAGAAATCTATACCGATGATTATGGCCGGGTGAAGATTCAGTTCCACTGGGATCGCGAAGGGAAAAGTAACGAGAGCAGCTCCTGCTGGATTCGTGTCAGCCAGCCCATGGCCGGTAACGGCTGGGGGGCGATGTTCCTGCCCCGGGTCGGCCATGAAGTGATTGTTGAATTCCTTGAAGGTAACCCAGACAGGCCGATTATCACCGGACAGGTCTATCATGGCATTAACCGCACGCCTTACAAGCTCCCAGACAACAAGACCATTAGTGCCTTTAAGTCGAACAGTTCGCCTGACGGGGACGGTTTTAATGAGATCCGTTTTGAGGATAAGAAAGGTGAGGAGCAGCTTTATATTCATGGCGAAAAAAATTTCGATCTGCGGGTCAAAAATGACTGCTTTGAGACCATTGAACAAAATCGCCATCTCCATGTATTACAGGATAAGTTTGAGCATGTGGACAATAACCGGAACGAAACAATTGATGCAGACCACATAGAAAAAATCGGCAAGGATCGGCATCTGAACGTCATAGGCAAAGAGGCTAAGCAGGTTGGCGGGAGCCTGTCGCTCACGGTCAAAGGTGATATGATTGAGGTCTTTAAGGCAGATCACTCGGAGCAGGACACGGGAGATTATTACCTAAAGGCAAATAATGTGGTGATTGAGGCGATGCAGAATATTACTCTCAGTGTCGGTGGCTCCTACATTTCCATTGAACCGGGAGCAATCGAGATTAACACCTCCGGGCAAGTCAAGGTAGCTGGTACACAAGTAAGCGTTAACGGTAGCGCGATGACCGAGGTCAAAGGCGGAATCGTTAAGATCAACTGATGAGAACAGGTGACTATATGGCAAAAAAAAGCGGAAAGGCAGGTACAGCGGTTTTGCCGGGTACGCCAGATTTATCCGAAGACGCCGATATGGCCGACCCCGGTGAAGTGACCAGGATTAAGGCTGAGCAAATCGAACAGCAGCAGGGTAAATATGGCGCCACACAGGCCAAGTCCCACAAACCGCCCAAAGACGAAGAAGAGGCTGAAGAAGAGGGGAAAACAAGCTGGATAGAAATTAAATTAGTCGGAGAAGATGACGAACCGATTGCGGGTGAGAAGTATAAAATTACTCTGCCAGACGATACGGTTGCCGAAGGAACCCTGGATAATAAGGGGTTTGCCCGGGTGGAAGGGTTTAAAAATGGTACATGCAAGGTCTCATTCCCAAAGTTTGATAAAGATGCCTGGAAAAAGATATAGGACGTAAAAATGACTAAACAGTACACTATTCGCCAAGGTGATTGCCTGAACAGCATCAGCGAGAAACACGGCCTTTTTTGGCAGACTGTATGGGATGCCCCCGGCAATAAGGCGCTGAAAAAATTACGTAAAGATCCTAATATATTGCTGCCCGGAGATAAATTAAGTATTCCGAAGATACGGGAAAAGATCGTGGATTGTGCTTCCGGAACCAGGCACTCTTTCCGAAAGAAGGGGGTGCCCGCAAAAATCAAGGTACAACTCGTCATGGAAGATGAGCCCATGAAAAATCAACCTTTTTCTATGATTATAGACGATCAGTTTTGGTCTGAAGGAACCACTGATGGCGATGGTTATATTGAAACCAATGTTCCTCCTCAGGTTAAAATGGGTAAAATTATAGTCGGCCCTCCTGCTAACCGGGTTAGTTTTGGGATAGATTTTGGGACGCTTGATCCCTTAGACACGGAAGAAGGTGTGCTAAAACGGTTAAGCAATATGGGGTATGAGGTTGCTGATGAGCCTCGAGGAGCCATTGAAGCCTTTCAGGACAAAGAAAAATTGACTGTAACGGGAAAAATTGACCAGGCTACGCGTGACCGGATCAAGGAGGTGTTTGGGCAATGAGCTTTACAAGCGCTAGAAATTTTTTTGTTGCTCGATTAAATCAAGGGGCCGCAAATCACAATCAGTTGATTGGCAGGCGGGTTACGGTTTATTTTCAGACAGCACCGGGGATTGCCAAAGGTACCAAGCGGGGTGTGGCAAATTTGGACTATAAGGTCTATTGGGATGATGAAGAAAAACAGACGGGGAGAACCAGCACTGAGAAAGATGGAAAAGTTATGGTGGTGGTTTCAGCCAATGCCACAACTATACTGGAGATTTTGGGGACGCGGTATGAAATTATTCGACTGCAAAACCTGGCGCGGGCCAATACCCTTCGAGGTATACAGCAGCGGCTGAATATACTTGGGTACTATTATGGCCCTCTTGTGGATAATGAAGCAGAAATCAACCTGCCAGCCGCCCAAAAAGAGCTTTATAACAATCCTGACCAAGAAACCGAGCAAGCGATTTTAGACTTTCAGGCTGATCATGATCTTTTTGCCGATGCTATGTACGGCCCGAAAACCAGCAAAACCATGGAAGATCAGCTCCAAAAAATTGGCAGTATCACTGTGGCAGCAACCGGTAGCGAGTCCGATTATGAAGGCCGCAAGACTACCATTGGCGGCCACAGTAAACTAAAAAAATTAATCCATAATAGTGTCATACTGTTCCCGGTTCGTTTTGCCAGAGCGCCACACGTTAATGACCCAGATATTGACGAAGGCGCTATTGACGCAAATGCCCCTGACCCTGATGACCGCGGCTTTAATAAATGCCTGGGGTCTGGACATGGAGCGGCGGTGCTGCCGGTTGGTTTTGATTCGGGTATGGAAACCCAGGCTGAAACCAGGGTGCGGCTTTTGCGGATTAATATTGCGGCCGCGGCTGACCTTTACGTTACGTCGAGCAACGCGCAAATGCTGGAGATCACTACCCCGCGGCAAGAGGAAAACAATGCTGGAACGGTAGTGGTGAAAAATAAGCTTCCGGCAACAAACAATGTCATGATAAAATTCCGGGCGCTTAGGGCCGGCCGCTGTTTTCTGGAAGTTCGTTTTGGCACCCAGGACGGCCCGATTATTCACCGTCTGCAAATCATCATCAATAGATTGCGCACCCTGCGGATTAAGGCGCATGCCCCGATCATTAACGGTTCACATACCATTGGCGCCCCGGCTGTTGCCGCTCAAACCATGTATAATACCAAGGCACTGATCGAGGCTCGTTTCGCAGATGTCAATAGAATTTATTTCCCCCATGGGATTAAGTTCGAAGTCATGAATAATGTGGATACTGACACGCACAATTTTGATATCCGGGGATGTGTGGACTTGCAATGGAGACAGAATCCCGCGCCGGGCAGCGCGTGGGAGTCGGAGAGCGCTACGCTGGAAAATCATAATCGAGAAGGTAACGGCGCTATAAACGTCATATTTGTGCAACAGATAGTTGAGCAGACTGAGGATCGCAGCGCTTTTGAGAATAACATCAATGAAATTGGCGGCGCTGCCAGCTCCGCGCGGGCGAATCCCCATTCTTTTAGCGTATATTTGGCCGATTGGGCTTCAGAGGCCCAAACCATTGCCCATGAACTGGGGCATGTCCTCAATTTGGTAAATGATCCGGGTACGGTTGAATTTGTGCATGTCAATGCCAGGGATCGTCGTCAGCATCCACGAGTGCCTGGTACCGGTGTTGATATTCGTGATGATATTGTCTCGCGCAGAAGGTTGATGTGGGCCTATACAGAGATTCTGAGTCAATGTTTAAGAGAATTTCCGCCCTTGGACTTCGTGGGGGCGAATCCGCCATATAATTACGAAGATATCATGGACTATCGAAAAAACGTGGGTTACGCCGATAATAAAGTCGGGGTGATGCTGGCGATCAAGAATTTTAAAAAGGATCGAACCGACAGGGAGATGCAGGAGGTTCAAAAGAGCGCTGATTTGTTAATTGCCCTGGCAGCTCCATAGAATCAGGAACAGAATGTGACGGGGGTAAGAAGATATGGAGTTACGGAAAAATGTTTTTTTGGCGACAGCTTGTCTGTTAGTACTTATAGGCTTTGGAACCCAATGTATTTCTATGGATCACTTCCCGCCCGGGGAGAAAATATCGAGGACAAAAAGTGAGGCTGATGGTATGTCAAACGAGAAAGAACTAAAAAATATGATTGCCCAAGGTGACTGGCAGGCCGTTGAACTAACAAGACAAATGGGAGAAGCGGCATGGCCCGCCGTAAAGGAGGGGGCCAAAATGAAGGACTTTCGATCCCGCCAGATAGCCATGGTTTGCGCTGGACAGCTGGGCGGAGAGGCGGCAGGCAAAATATTGCTGGCCGGTTTGGCTGATAAACACATTAATGTGAGTCTGGCGGCGGCGGGTCAATTATCCAAGAATCCACCGCTTAGTGCCCTTCATGGTATTTTAAATGAACTAACGGCGTGCTCTGAAGAGAATATCTGCGCGCTTCTGGCACTATCGGCGGGTCGTCTGCCGGGTGAGGCTTCCGTCCAAGTCCTGCTTGGGCTGGTGGGAAGAGATGACGACGCGGCAAAAAACGCCCGGCTGGCATTGGCCAAACTCGGACAACCCGAATACCTTAAGGCACATCTCTCTAAGCTGGCATCCCAAAACCCTCATACCCGCTATGAGGCCTTAGCCCAACTCATTTATATCAATAATATCAAATTCGCTGATAATACCAAACCGCTTCTTGCCGATAAAGAAGCCGCTGTAACTATAGGAACCCAGTACAACCCGCGATATCGGCGGGTGTGTGATCAGGCCGTTGATACTCTAATTGCGCTGTTAAAACTTACTCCTCCCTTTGCGACGGGGGCGGAGAGGATCTATACAGATGAAGAGTTATTGCAAATAAAAAATTTGGTAAAATAACCGTAGCTATTCAGCGTGATGCCTAAAAGTAACGATAGCCCCAGAGCGTAACTGTTCAGCTGCACCCCAGGTTCGGAGTCTGCGCTTTCCTGTTCATTTAGGACTTCGAAGCATACTTTGGTATTCGAGAAGGTACTAAATGGGCGAAGATGGGGTGCTGCTGAACAGTTACAAATAACCAAGCCTTAGGCCTGGACAATGACAGGATATGGTCTCTGCAAATGATATCGCCGCCAATATATTGAACTTTGATGAAAATGAGTTTTTCAGTGCGAACCAGTCAGTTTTGGAATCGCGCGAGGAGCAGTTGCTGGATCAGGATTATTTCGGTGTGGCAGTCAATGCCCCCTGGGAAATTGAGATCGGCAGCCGCGGTAAACTGCCCCTGATCATGGCTGCCCAATTCAGCGGCGACCGGGATTGGGATATGCCGCTTAGAGACAACTGTATCCTGGTCGGTACGAATTTGCAGGACGGTACTGTCCGCTTCGCCAAGGCCTTTGTCAGTGAAAAAGAATTGCGGAGTCGGAGCAGCCTGGAAAAGGAGCCTAAGGGGCCGAAGCCGCCCGGATTATCTATGAAATCGGCTAATCTCAAATTGGTGGATGCGCGGCAAAGGCTGCACTTCAAGTGGAACACCGGGATCTGGGCTTTGGGCGTGATCTATTATGACTGGCCGTCTAATCTGCTTTCCAATTAATTCAGTTGAGCGAGGACAATAGCAAATGGCAATGCAAGTATGTATGGGCGCAATGCTGCAATGCAGTTTCGGGGCGGCGCCAAGCGCTCTTGTGGTGACCCCGGAGAACAAGGTATTAACGACGACACCCGTGGCTACAATTATGGATCATGTACCCATAAAAAACATAATTTCATTCGGGATGTGCACAACTCAGTCAAACCCGGCCGTGGCGGCTGCCACCTCTGCCGCCACCTCGGCGGCCCTCGGGGTATATACGCCCACCCCTGCACCATGCGTACCGGCGACCGTCTCACCCTGGCTCCCGGGATCACCCACGGTACTTATTGCCAATCAGCCGGCCTTAAACGACACCTCGACCCTGATGTGTGCCTATGGCGGGGTGATTACGATAAAAAGTGCCGGGCAGGCTGCGACTCAGATTCCATAGCAGTAAGAAAACCAGGAATCAGCCATGCTGATTAAATTTCCCGCTATGGGGCAAATGCTGTGCTGCCCGCTTGACATCAACAGGTCTGGCTGATACAACACACAGGCACCCGGCTGGCTTGGCAATAAGTATCGTAACTGAATTACGGCCATAAAAAATCAGTGGTGTCCGGTTAGAGTTTCGCATTAAGCCTGGTTGGTGGTTTTATGCTTAATAGTTGTTCAACATCATGAGTTATTGCCGATTATGAAAACTGCACCAGTTATAATTGTTCAACTTATTCATATCGAAGGCCCTTTAAAAGGCCAGATACTTGAATTGTCTGACCGGGAAATAAAGATCGGTCGGCAGGCTTCCTGCCAGCTCTGCTTCCCGGCTGACCTGAATATTATTTCGAGGGAGCATGCGACGATTACCCGGGAGGGAAACCGTTTCAAGCTGACTGACCATAGTTCCAATGGAACCCTGGTGAATGGGAAAAGGATACAGGAGATTTACCTGAAAGATGGTGATGTCATAACGATTGCCCAGGGAGGGCCCAAAGTCAGTTTCCTGACCGAGATAAGCGAGACCATTCCTTCCTCCCCAGCGCCCGTGCCGGAAACACAAAGGCCGGCCCCGCCTCTTCCAGTTAGGGAGGAGATTGTAAAACCCATTGTGCCGGAGGCGGCCCCTCAGATTCAAAAGCCGATACCACAACCCGCTTCAGTTCCTCCTGCCGCTGTAACACCTGTTTTGAGGAACAAAGTACCCCTTATTATTCAGTACGGCCCTACACTTCGTACCTTTGACCTACCGCTCCGAATAGGGAACAATCCCGCTAATAATTTCTCCCTTGAGCATCCAGGCATCCAGGCATCACATGCTGAAATTTATTTCGCGGAAGAGCAGTATTGGATCAGAGATCTCACCGGTCAACAACTGATCACGGTAAATGGAATTCCTGCCGGTCAGGGAACTGTTCTCGGGCAGAACGACAAGCTTGCTTTAAGCCCTGCCGGCCCGTTTTTCCAATTTCTGGGCAATGGCCGTCTGGTGGAAGCGGCTCCTTCCGAAGAGGAGGCCACAGAGCAGCCAGGAAAACAGGAGGATGGGATAGCAAATAAAACTTCACACGACAAGAGTGGCAGTAAACCAATGTCATTTTTTAAAAAAATCATGGCAAAAATTTAACCTTCCGTAATAAGGAGTTAAAGTTTCACCGTTTTTCACAACGATGTCTTATTTGCATTAGTTAAATCACTCCCTGTAGGTTGGGTTTCGCTATGCTCAACGCCAACCTACGGAGCTACCATTTAATGAGATTCTGTTTATTGCATGGCAAATGAGGATTTAATTAAATAATTATCAGGTTTATACTGCTATCAAGCATATCTTCATTAAAGAATTATGCCGGTAGACAGATTAAATTTCTCCTCTTCACCAAGGGGACAGAATGATTTTCGCGTTTTTTTGCGAAAATCATTCTGTCCCCGAATTAAAAGTCGAGAAAAATAAAATCAGTCCCCTTGGTGCCGTAAGTTTATTGAGATCAATACAGGTTCTTAGTCGAACATTACTAAAAGAAATGACCAGCCGTATCAGGTCGTTTCCTTTAACAACGGCAGCCCTTTTCCGAGGATATCCAGAACTTTATCAATCTGATCCAGGAGCATGACTCTTTGCTCCAGCAAGATTCTCCCTATAAGCCGGTGTTTGCCGTTTTCAACATCTTCCAGTATCTGAACTCTGAGGGCGTCTATGAGTTGTTCGGCTGTAATAAATCCATTTTCAACGGCAATAATACCGAAACGTTTCTCAAGATATTGCGTTTCCTTTCCCTGTTCCATATTTCCTCCCGCGCAATCGGATTTTTGTGTATTAAACGTAAATATTGGCCGTGCTTCATAGGTTGGTGCCAAATATTTGTGGGCAAACCACGGTTTAAACCCTAAAAATATTGACTACATAATAATATACTATTCCCGACCAGGGAGGGCAACTTATCTGCTCGGAAGTAGCCAGACAATTAAGAGTTAAGCGATATTTGTTTTTTAGCAGGGTACCGAGTTTTTATACTTTGGACGTTGTGTCCATTGCCTTACGACTGCGGTTAAGATACTTATTCAGAGAAATTGCCCCAAGTTTATCCGGGGCGGATGGAGAAATGCATGAAAAGGCTGGATGGCAGCATTCATACGGATTTTTTTAATCTTCATTACTCAGGAATTACTGACAAGGGACAAGTTCGCAAAGCCAATGAGGACAACTTCCTGATTATGGAAAACTGTAGCCTGTTCTGCGTGGCCGATGGTATGGGTGGTCATGAAGCCGGAGTCCAGGCCAGTCGGTCGACGGTTGAAAATGTCGAAAAAGCCATGAACTATCTCATTGATTCAAAAGATGCCACCATCCCCTATGGTCTGACCGCCGATATGCTGGAGAAGCCGATTTTAAGCAGCGTCATCCAGTTCGCCAATTCCCAGGTACATAAAATAGCTGCCGGTCGAACCATGGGCTCAACCTTAGTTGCCGCCCATTTCGCAGATAATCGTTTCGATAGCGCTCATGTTGGCGACAGCAGGTTATATGTCTGGCGATATGGGCAATTGCGACAGCTCACCGAAGACCACTCCTTAGTGTACGAACTTTACAAAACCGGGCAGATCACCGAAGATGAAATGCGGGTACATCAAATGCGAAACGTTATTACCCGCGCCATTGGCACTGATTTCGAAGTAGAACCTACTCTTGGTTCCATTGAGGTATTATCAGGTGATGTTTTTCTGTTATGTTCGGATGGACTTACCACCATGCTCGATCAGCAGACAATAGCCCGAATTCTGGGGGAAACAACTAACCTCCCTGATCTTGCCGAATCCTTAGTAACCCAGGCCAACAAAGCGGGAGGGAGGGATAATATTACCGTTATTCTGGTATCAGTACAGAAAATCGCCGGGTGACAAAGGAAATGTTCTCCCGGTGACGGCTTGTCTTAATATTTCTGTAATTGTTGCAACAACTGTTTCGCGTGTTTTAGATCTTGCTTCGCTTTGAGATAGTTGGGTCTCAAACGCAGGGCCGCTTGCCATTCCTGGATGGCCATGTTCAGTTTCTCGGCGAGGTAATAGCTGACTCCCCTTTGATAGTGGGCGTATGCTTCCTGCTTGAGATATACTTTAGAGAAAGCGATTAGTTTAGGTACCTCCCGGTAATTACTGTCAATTGTACGCAGTAACTCTAAGGCCGCCAGGAACTCCTCCCGCCCCAGCAATTCTTTGGCCTTTTGATAGCGTACGTAGTTACGCCTGACATTGGCGGCTTGCTTTCCGGTACCAGTTCGAGCTTTTTGTTGGCGGGCAGTTTTCTTACCGTTAGTTAGTTGATTGGCTTTTGCGGCACCTTTGCGGGTCTTATTCTTCACGACTAAGGTCTTGCCCAAAAAATTATTTCCCAGAATTACCAGGCGCAGAGTTGTACCCCTTGGCAGCTTTGTCCGGGCGTTGTTGATCCGGTTGAAATCAGCGATAAGAAACTCTTTGTCTGGATCATTATATACTTTGGCGGCGATTTTCCTTGCCGTGTCACCGGCCTTAACCTTGTACGTTTTAAAAACCGGCCTTTGCATTTTTTCCATCAGATAGGTAAGGGCCCCGGTATGCTCCGGTTCATAGATAAGAGTTTCAAGAAATTCCCGGCGGGCAGCCCGAAGGGCTCGCTTATGGTATAATTCCACCCCTTTTTGAAAATGGGCTGCCGCCCGGGCCTGAGTTTTCTTCTCCAATGAGGCTGTTTTTTGCGCTATGTTCTTATCTAATGGGGAAAAGCTCTGCACGATCCGCCAACTTAACAGGGCCTGACGTAACTGCCCTTTGCTCTCATACGCCAGGGCTTTATTGCGGTATTTGAGGGGCAGAACCCTGTATCTCCCTTCCTTTAAAACTGGAGCCTGAGAAAAAGAAGCGCATCCTGAAAAGGCTGCGCAGGCCACAGTAATCAGAGAGGCCATAATCAGCCAATGTGCAAGCCGGTCTGAGAGAAGTTTGGCGGCATGACGATTATGCGTTTTTATTCTGCGGGAGCCAGTCATTATCGTAGTGCCTTATTGCTATAGACTTTCAGGTTACGTTTAAAGGCCTGCAAATTAAAATCACCATACACCATAGCGCGGTTGACTCTGTAATGATTGACGAAAAAAGGATTGCTGCGGCGTTTTACCGTAAAAGCGCCCCGGTAGCCGTTTTTCTTGAGAAAGGCAATTACCAGCCTGTTCGTGTCACCATACGGATAAGCGAAATATTTTACCTTCTTGTTGATCTTTTCTTTAATGATCCGGGCCGATGCGGTGATCTCTTTATTAATATCCCGGGCATATTTTTGCAATGTTTCATGGTCTTCCGCCTTATTCAAGTCACGGTGTGTTTTTGTATGGCATTGAATATCAAGGCCGCCTTGCGCCATTTCGGCAATCTGCTGCCAACTCAAGGTTTTTCTGCTCCCGGTGATGAGATCCGTATAAACAAACAAGGTGGCCGGATAGTGGTATTTCTTCAGGATAGGATAAGCAATGTCGTAAACACTTCGCCAGCCGTCATCAATGGTGATTACCACTGACTTCTCAGGTATCTGCTTTCTGTAGTCCAGAAAATCAAAAAAATCGTTCAAGGAAATAACGGTATAGCCATTATCTTTAAGATATTTCATCTGCTGTTCAAAATGATCCTTCCGGGTCACCATCAATGTCTTTTTAGAATTTGAGAAATTGTGATAGGCCAGCACCGGGACAGTCTGATACCCTTGTCGAGAAAGACCGGCTTTGTCAAAAGGCTCAAGCGGTATAACCAGTTCCTGACCGGCGCTTACCGATGAAATATTGTTAAACTCGCTGATAATCCAGCTTTTTTCCGGGTTGTGGAGATAGCGGGCGGCAAGGGAGGGGAGTGTGTCGTTAGAGCCGGCAATTATGGTGACAAAATCGGGTAAGTCCTTTGAAGCGGCAATATGAATCGATGAACGTTGCAGGGCACAGCCCTGAACGATAAAAATGGCCAAAATCAGCATGATATTACGGATACGTAATCGTATAGCTGGCACGGATAGGGAGTGGCTGCTCATTTTTCGTAACTATTTAGGTAAGGCCCAAAAACTACCCAGGACTATGAATCGTAACTGTTTAGATGTGCCCGAGATGTGGCCGATAATGTTCTCCAGCTATACATCGGTATGCTGGAGGGCATTATCGGTCGCAGATTGGGTGCAGCTAAACAGTTACCATTTTTCTTTGTTATCCGCCAGGCTGATGAGCCGGTAAGTTTTTATGACATCAG
>CAZSOB010000001.1:35635-38278 GCA_964608155.1 uncultured Desulfobulbia bacterium | reverse complement strand
CACGATAAAATTATTTATTGACCGGCCGTCAATTTTAGACGCAACCTGTAATTTTTTATGTGTCTCAGGCGGCAATCGGACTGTAATCGGTACCGGCCTCATGACCATGCCACGCAGGCAGCGATAATCCATACAGCCAGGGCAATCCCTGCAAAAAGTACGGCAATCGTCCCGCTTTCCCGATTAATTCGTTTATTCTCGTACCAGTTATCGTTCATAATATCCTCCAGTTGCCGCACAAAAATATATCAACATTAAATTTACATTAAAAAAGGTCACTATTATCTATAACCACAAACTCTGTAAAATACTCGTTCCCATTATTTTTAAAACAATCATCAGGGTATTCTCCACCTCCGAATCCAGCGTCTTCTGCATCCAGCTCCAACCACTGCGATTCGAGTCCATAGCACCCGGTGCCGCACGAGTTCAAATAAACGTAATCGTCAATATTGAACTTATACCCGTCAACTAATGGCGCGTCATTTGCTTCAGATAACTCTATTGTAGGTCTATTCGGTATCATAATATTCTCCAAGAATGGCTTAACCACGCCGTTTATGTTAAAATAATCGTGCTCTTTAAAAATTTAATAGTAAGTATTTCAGATTTCCGGATGGCGCGAAACGAGGCCCAGTGCCTCTAATTCTTCGCACTGTCTGGCAATCCGATATGCCCCAGGTGTTACCCCATGATTTCGGGCATATCGCCTAGCTGCATCCCGGCCCCATGTGCCGATATTGCGTGCTGCATGTATTGCTGCGCGAGTTTTAGAGTTCATTATCATATCCTCTTTAGAGTTAATCCACATATGCACCCATAAGGGTACATAAATTGAGTAACTGTTATTGGATAAGACGATCAAGAGCGCTATCGAGTCGACTAACATTATTAATGCCGGGCAAATTAGAGAACCAATATTCGGCCGCTTCATGCCCATCAAATGACCGCTCACCAAAAACCTGCCCCGTTTCGATATTCTCTGCTTTCAGCGTAACGCCAGGATCAGTATTATATTCAGCTACATTCATACCGTTCAGATGCGCTGTTCCGTAAAATTCGATAAAGTTGCTCATTATTTCGCTCCTGGATATGCGTAAACACAGGTCATCTCACCTTCAAACCAGCGATCACCGCAATTATGACTGGCTTCAAACGCATCAAGCTCACCAAGACTAGAAAAGCTGTGCTTAACACGATTAACTCTCGCATATTCTTTTGTCGCAGAGCTAACTAAACTATCGAATGCGTTATCACTCATCGCATCAAGACCGGCTTTTAAATCGCTGTCGCTCATCTCGCTATTGTTGACTGCAACTAAGATGTCTGAATTTCCGCTTATATCGCTAATTGAATTAACCGTCTCAAGAATGCGTCTAATTTGCTGTAATCTCATGATGATGTCCTTTTGTGTTTTCGTTGTTGATGTAGTAAGTATAGCAACACCTCACCACATTGCAACCACAACACATCATTTATTTACATCAACCGACGAACGGTAGTGATTCGCTGACAAACGGTACAAAATAGCCGATTAACGGTACATCATTGATTAATCACTACTGCTATGACTACAATACAATCAACCCGGAGAGTAAAGAATGAACAAAACAACACTAAACACAGCTAGAGCATCAGGGCGCAGAGTAGGTAGAACACATCCAACTCACGCCCATGTAGCTGCAGTATGCATCAGCGGAACCCTAACAGCAGTACCGTCCAATACGCACAAGGGGCACCTGGACTGGACTCAATCTGATATAGTGACAGGAGGTCACAGCGGAACAGTTAGACTTGCATCTACACAAGCGCGCCCGGACTCGTTGAATTATACTCAGTCTAGGAGAAGGGGGATGAGCTATGATGTATAGCCCTATTCTGATCATTTTCCGCCCTAAAATCTAGGAACATAGAGCATGAGAGATCCCGATAAAGTCTGCGGTGCTAACCGGTCTCACGGGCGTGGGCCGTGCCAGAATTGGAAGATGGCCGGTAAAAATAGATGTAAAAACCATGGCGGTATGTCTACTGGACCAAAGGACAAATCAAAGCTGATCGGTAACTCGCGGGCACGTAAACACGACATCTACAGACAGCACATGACGCCAGACGAGCAGTCCGACTATGATCAGGCAAAAATAGGGGACGTTGAGAACGAGCTGAAATTAGCCAGGGTGCGCGTTGCGCGGATTCTCAAAGCTGAGAAAGCGGGGATTGAGTCGAAAACTGACTACTCTGTATTGATTGACGTCGCGCTAGCTAGAGTGGGTCATCTAGAGAAAACTCGGGCAACGCTGATGGATACAGGAGACGATCTACCCCCATTGCTCGATCCCGATGCTGACATATGAGGGCTGTCCGGCTCCCGGCCCTGCATTCTGCGCAAAAACCGATAGCACAGGGGTTTAACGAGTCTAAAAAAATCGTCTTACGATGCGGTCGCCGCTGGGGCAAAACGACATTACTAGAGCGCACAGCTGCAAAACTATCATACCAGGGGGCCAGGGTCGGTTGGTTTGGCCCGTATTACAAAATCAACGCCCCGAGTTACCGACGATTAGCATCAATGATGCAGCCAGTTATTCAGAGCAAATCCAAGATTGACCAGCTGATCCAGCTCAAAACTGGCGGTGAAATTGAGTT
>CAZSOB010000001.1:0-35535 GCA_964608155.1 uncultured Desulfobulbia bacterium | reverse complement strand
GCAAATCCAAGATTGACCAGCTGATCCAGCTCAAAACTGGCGGTGAAATTGAGTTTTGGACGCTGGAAAACGAAGATGCAGGTCGATCACGGTACTATGATCTGGTGATCATTGATGAAGCCTCACTCAAAGAAAAGGGTCTTCGTGACATCTGGGAGCAGGCGATAGCCCCTACGCTGCTCGACAGGCAGGGAAGTGTAATCATGGCCGGTACTCCCAAAGGCACCGATCCAGACAGTTTTTTCCACACCGTCTGCACCGACAAATCAATGGGCTGGACTGAGTATCATGTCCCAACTCATTCTAATCCGATGCTAAACGCTGAGGCTGTGGCCCGGCTTGAGCATGATTATCCGGCTCTGGTATACCAGCAGGAATATCTGGCTGAGTTCGTTGATTGGTCGGGAGCGGCGTTTTTCAGTCGCGAATCAATGCTGGTTGATGGTCAGCCGGTTCCCGTTCCAGAGAAAACCGATCAGATCTATGCTGTCATCGACACTGCTAGCAAAGATGGTGCCGAACATGATGGGACAGCGGTCATCTATTACGCTCGGTCTAAATACGCAGGTGTCCCGCTCACGATCCTGGACTGGGACGTGGTGCAGATCGAGGCGTCACTACTGCTGAACTGGCTCCCTGGCATTAATCGCAGGCTGGAGGAGTT
Organism: uncultured Desulfobulbia bacterium; assembly: GCA_964608155.1. GTDB lineage: Bacteria > Desulfobacterota > Desulfobulbia > Desulfobulbales > VMSU01 > JAADIV01. The sequence goes on along the minus strand of CAZSOB010000001.1, from coordinate 34,871 downwards.
GGCAAAGCTGACCAATGCCCGAGAAGGCAGCCTGGGAATGTGGATCGAGGACAAGGATAGCGGCATTGCATTGTTACAAGCATCCGCGCGTCAGGGTTTACCCGTAGAGCCGATCTCGATGAAACTCACCGCCCAAGGCAAGGAGGGCCGCGCTATCGCTGTCAGTCCGCACGTACATCAGGGCAAAGTGAAGCTTAGTGCGTTGGCGTATGATAAGGTGATAGACTACCGACAGCAGTCTAAGAATCACCTACTCGATCAGGTCTGTGGGTTTAGAATGGGTCAAAAGCGATCAGACCATAAACGTGATTTACTGGATTGTTTCACCTACGGTATTGCAATCGGTCTCGGAGACGTAGAGGGGTATTAAATGGCAGAATTAGACACAACGAGCGCGATCCCGTCGGCACTCATGGACATGCTGGTATCAGATGACATCCAGCCAGGGGTCCCAGCGTCATATGAGATATGCAAGAAAATCTACGCATATCATCCCCTGGGGGCAAAAATGGCCGAGGCTCCAATCAAACTGGCCCAGAGCCAAAGCCGAGAGATTGAGATAGCCGGAGCGCCTGAGGACGAATTGTTAAAAGCGTTCAACGAGCAATGGCGCAAACTCAAGGTTGACAGCCTGATCAAGCGCACTCAGGCCACAGCCAGAATTTACGGGGCTGCGTCTCTGGCGATGGGCGCATTAGATCTGCCGACCGATGAACCGATGGATATGTCAGTTATTGCTGATGCAGATATCTATTTCAACGTATTCGATCCGCTCAACACTGCCGGGTCAATTACACTCAACCAGGATCCAAACTCGCCTGAATACCAACGCCCGTCTTACATTACTGCCGGGGACAAAACATATCACCCTTCCCGAGTGGTGACTACATTCAACGAGGAACCTCTCTATATCGAATGGACTACTAGCGCGTTCGGCTTTGTTGGCCGGTCCGTCTATCAACGCGCACTCTATCCGCTCAAAAGCTACATCCAGGCCATGATTACCGATGATGCAGTGACCCTAAAAGCGGGACTGCTAGTCGCAAAACTCAAAGCCCCAGGTTCAGTTATTGATCAACGCGCCAGGAGCTTTTTCGGTTTTAAGCGCGATGCGATCAAAGGTGCAAAAACCGGGCAGGTCCTATCTGTCGGTATTGATGAGTCAATCGAGTCTATCGATCTCAAAAACCTACGTGATGCTGCCGAGTTCGCGAGAAACAACATTCTCAAGAATATCGCCACCTCTGCCGACATGCCCGCCAGTATTATTAATCAGGAGACCCTGGCCGAGGGATTCGGAGAGGGTTCGGAGGATGCGAAACAGATAGCCCGGTATATCGACCGGCTCAGAATCGAAATGGAGCCGCTGTACCGGTTTTTCGATAATGTCGTCATGCGGCTGGCCTGGACAGAAGACTTCTATAAATCGATCCAGCGCAAATATCCGTATGACTATGGCAATGTGTCGTATGTCCGGGCGTTCCAGGAATGGAAAAATACATTTAAAGCGATCTGGCCCAACCTCCTGACCGAACCTGATAGCGAGAAAATCAAGGTGGACGAGGCTATCGTTAATTCTGGCACGTTCGCCCTGGGTGCAATACTGCCCTCTCTCGACCCAGAGAATAAAGCACGGGCTATTAGTTGGCTGACCGATTCACTTAATGAGCGCAAAATGATGTTTTCATCTCCGCTGATGCTGGATGAGGAAGCGATAGCGAATTATGAGCCGCCACAGCAGCCGGAAACCGATAGCGACAGCGTTAGCTCCAGGCCGGACATATACACTGGCGCACCTGGGCGGCGAAAGAAAAAACGAGTGGACAAATAATGTCGTTCTACTCTTTGTTGAGTGAGGGTATCAATTATCTATCTGAGAATGGGTATGATGATGTTGACGCATTTGACGAGTGGGTATCTCGGATCCGAATTGCAGCTCGGGCAAAATTACCTAAAAACGGGGACGATCTAGCCAAACGCTCATTAATTGCGACATTCAACAGAACAGTGAAGTCGGCTCCAAAGAGACACCCGAAAGTCTCCGCTTTTACGATTAAACGAATTGAACCGAGTCTAAGAGATGAATTAGATAAACGTATCCGGGCCAGTGCAGAACTGATCAGACTGAACCGAGAGGACGCGATCAACACTACGTTAAAGCGTTTCTCGGGCTGGGGTACATCTGTACCACCCGGAGGAAGTCAGGGGGTTGACAAACGCGAAGTTAAAGCGAATATTAGTAAACCATTACGAGAACAGGTCTTAATTGAACGGCGAGTCGCTATCGATCAGGGCCACAAACTATCGAGCAATGTCGATGCGGTCATCGCCGAACAAGCTGGAGCCATTGCAGCTAAATGGCGATCTCACTGGAGACAGTCGGGATATGACTACCGAGAGGATCATAAAGATCGAGACAAATTGGTCTACGCTATGCGTAAAAGCTGGGCTAGCGATCTAATTAATAAAGGCGCTGGATACGTCGATGAAATGACAATGCCCGCCGAGGAGGTTTATTGCAGATGTTATTACGTGTACCTGTACAGTCTGAGAGAGTTGCCAATTAGCATGTTGACGAAAAAAGGCTTGATTGCATTGAATGGGGCTTCTGATGCCAGTTCATAAAGTGGAAGGCGGTTATCAGTGGGGCGGTCACGGAAAAGTCTATCCAACAAAAGCTGCCGCCGAGAATCAGGCTCGGGCCGCATATGCGAATGGATACCGGGGGAATGCCGCATCAGATAATGAGCTAGATGTGGCCAAAAAGATCCGCACCGGTGAATTAGACAGTCCTCAGCAATATGAGAATTCATGGTTGTTTGATGTGCGCGTAACCGGAACGGGAACTAGCTATAGGGAATCGCTCGACGAATACGTTTATAGAAATCCATCAGAGTTCCTTACTGATGAGTTTGTGGAGCGGTGCAATGGCCTTCCTTTGATTTTCGGCCACCCGGAAGATAATATACTAAATACACAGGAGTTTCGGGACAGGTCAATAGGGACTATAATTCTCCCATACATTTCTGATCAGGAAGTGAGGGGAGTCGCTAAAGTGCTTGATGGGGATGCTGCGACATTAATGCAGACCACCCATAAATCCACAAGTCCGGCAGTTGTTTTCAGAGAAGAAGGATCAGCGGAATCAATTAAACTCGATGATAAAAACGTAATCATTGAAAGCAAACCATCGTATATCGATCATCTTGCAATCTGCGTAGATGGCGTATGGGATAAAGGCGGTAGTGAGCCGAAAGGCGTTAAACTTGGAGAAAAAGAAATGCCAGATAAAGTAAAGTTAGACGAGGCCGCACCCGAAACCATGCCAGCATGGGCGGATGCGATAGTGAAACGTATGGATGCAATGGATGCAAAAGAGGACAAAAAAGAGATCATGTCCGAGGAAGACGCTAAAAAGCTTGAAGCTAAAGAAGCGGACGAAGCCAAAAAAGCCGGTGAAGCTGAAAAAGAGATTGAGGCTAAAGCTGATGAAGCCAAGGCAGCAGAAGCTAAAAAGGCAGATGAAGAAAAGGAAGCTAAAGAGAAGGAAAAAGCAGATTCTGCTAAAGCTGATGCGGCATTGAAAGCTGAAAATGAAGAGCTTCGCAATAACATCACCGCTCTTAATTCTCGGATTGACGGAATATTTGCAGGACAAACCAGCGAAGACCGCGAAGCGTTAAGTGTCGCACAGGCCCGAGCCGACTCCCTTGCTCAGATGTTTGGCGATAGCGTAAGTCCGCCGCTGCACGGTGAAACACCCATCGAATACCGAACCCGTCTTGCTGGTAAATTTATCAAACATTCGGATGTAGGTGAAGTAAAACTCGACTCTCTCGATCCGGCATCTTTCGCAGTCATCGAAGATAAAATTTACGCCGATGCGCAGACGGTAGCTCTTAACCCAGGTGATTCGGCAGACGGTCGTTTAATCCCGATTGTTCGCCGAGACAGTTCAGGGCGTGAAATCACTGAGTATCAGGGTGATATGAACGCCTGGCTAGGCCATTTCAAAGCCCCCGGCTCTATTTGCGCTATCAATAAAGGAGCAGTACAATAATGGCTATTAATTTTGATCCGATGGTGTCCAATGCACCGCAGAACAACTTTTCTGAATCGACTGAAGGTTATGTACAGGGGGCGTTTGTCGACGATCCCACTTCCCGGATGTATCTGTCGAGCGGTAAAGTAAAATCTACCGTTACTCTGCCAGTCTGGGGCGGTATCCCGATTAATGAACTTGTCCCGGCTGTCAATTCGCTGGGGCCAGATCTAGATCTCTCTACTAGCTATGCCACGATCTCAGGCTTTACGACTAACAATCAGGGCTATAATATGATCCTGGTGCCTGGGAATAATGCTCCCCAGGCTGTCGCCGGAATGTCTATGAACTTTTTCCGTATGGGTTCTAATGCACGACTGGCCGTACAATGTGACGCGACCCTGGCAGCGGCTCTTGATGGTAATGCGATCACCCAACAGGTAAGCTGGGATTTCACCAATCAGAAATTGATCGCCTTCGCTGTTACCGCATTGCCGGTTAAAGTTCTTTCGGTCAGTACTACCAGCAAGATCATTTCTTATAACGCTACCACCAAAGTCCTGAGTTGGACCACTGGTGCTGCCGCCATTATTCAACTTTAAGGGGTAACGTATGGCTAATTATTTCCCAGCACAAGCTAAGGTCACTCCGAGCTTTTCGGAACCTGAGCTAATTATCAAGTATGCCCAGGCTTCTGGTGCATTTTCCGCATTGCAGGGTGAGAAACCCCGCGTAAAAATTGGCTCAGAAGATTTATACGTATATGTGAATCGTCTTGACCTGCGTACCGAAACCCTGGCGTCTCAGTCTAATGGTAATCTATTGCCGAGCGCGACCCTGGTAGCCGATTATTATCAGACTGCGACATACAACATCCGTACTCGGGCGATCTATGATCATCATGACATGGCCGCCGCCGGTGCTTACGCTGTTAGTCTTCCTGCCGCACAAGATCTGGCGATGCGCCAGGGCATTTACCAGCAAATGCGATCCGCTCTTCTGTATGGTTTCAACCCGGCCAATGGTGAAGGTCTACTAAATACTGTTGGAGCTACTTCTGTCACATTGCCGCCTGACAGCTATGGCAATACGACTCTACAGACCTACGACAATGGCGAAATGGCTCTATATATTCTTGGTCAGATCGTCAACCTCAAGACTCGGATGTTCCAATCTGGCGCAAATATCCAGAATAAAATCCGGATTATCAGTCCACAGCGTGTATTTTTGCAGCTTTCTTATGCTGCAATTGTGCAGGTAACATCTTACCAGCGGCCTGGCGGTGGCACATCGACCACCGGTGAAGTGATTAAGGATGTCGCAGCAGCATCGGGCGATACGGTTGAATGGTTCTTTGATGATACTCTGATCAACAAAGGGGTAGGCGGTACGACTGATGCTATTATCATCACTATCCCAGAAGTTGAACAGCCTGACGTGCCTGGAATCAATACCAATGTATTCCCTACGCTGAATCCAAACATGAAAGCCGTAAATGTCATGTACGCGGATAAGGCTGCACCCACCAAGATCCCTACGCCAACTCCTGACGGTGCTATTACCGAAATCCAGGAATTGCGTATATCATCTGGTTGGTGCCTGCGTCCGGAAGGTCTTAGCATTCTTTCGATCCCTTATTAAACCCACCTTTGAGGGGGTTCGCCCCCTCTTTTTTTAAGGAGCTACTATGCTATATATTGCAAATACCACAAAGCAGAACATTACGCACTGCTTCCGCGCGCCTGAAACTGGACGGTCTCAGATGGTTGAGATTCCATCCGGAAAACAGCAGGCTATCGGTAAAGATTGGAGTTCAAGTCAGATCGAAGGCGTAATTAATCATCTTGAAATCTACGGCGCAAAAGAAGCCAAAACGATCAAAGGTAAGACTGAAAACTTTTCGGGACTGCTTTACAGTACCGGCGCGCCGATTAAAGATCATCAAATTGTCGCTGGTCACGAGGCGGTAGTTGATAACCAGGAACGTACATCAGCAGATGAAGCAACCAAGTCAGCACTTGCTTTTGATGCTTCAAACCGTGGTAAAACTGGCAAAACTAAAGGCAAACGCATGGCGAAAGTAACGGCAGTCGAAGTCAAGCAAGACGTGCCGAAAAATGAAAAAGCGACCGGAAAAGAAGTTGACTTTTCAATGTCTGTTGAAGATGGTGGTTCTGATTTGAAGCTGAAGAAGTAAAGTGGCTTACGCTAACCCGACATATCCTAACCTGGCGGACTTTATTGTTTTCTGTCGTGGTCAAGGTGTGTCGGTAGCGTTTCTCCCTGATGCATCCGAATATTTTATTGCATCGTTTGATTGGACAAAAGAAGTGGCATTATATGTGCCGAACATGAATTCAATTCTATATGTGGGTGCGACATACAATCTCGGCCTGCATAACCTAATAAAACTCTCTCAAGACGAGGTTGGACAGACATTTTTCACCGATCAGCGTGTAGCATATAAATTACTGCAATTCGTCACTGGAGCTATATCAAGCTCAGGAGACCAGAGCACTAATCAGGCGTTTGCTGTTTCAGATGCACTAAAAAATCTGTCGTTATCCGGTATTGATCTACTTAAAACCCCATGGGGCCGCGAATATCTCGAATATGCTCAGCAGTATAGCGATGGAATTGTGGGGGTGTCATGAGATTATCATTAGGCGTCCTTGATATTGTTTACGCGGATCCGGAGGATGAGGAAGAAGTCACGACCTTTGAAGTTGCTAAAAAACTTGAGGTCAGGTATCAGGTGATGGGCGTCTTTGTCGATGATAAAATGGAGGCCATTAAACAGATTGTAATCGACAGCGTTCTAGGTGAAATTGAAAGCATGAAGATGGGGAAACCCAAACCTACGCTCGCCGGTCGCACGATGGGGAGAGTTGAGGAGTTATTTAGAGATTACCTTGATGCGGATGAGTGGCAAAGGATTACAGGGAAAACAATCATGTCAGCCCGCCTGGGGTTATCTCGCAGAAAAGAACCGACTGGAGAGCCGAGACCGGCATTCATTGATACTGGATTATATCAATCAACTTTCAGGGCGTGGCTAAATGTCGATAGCAAGTGAAGGATCTGGAGCACCTGGGCCATTAGCCTCTGCACTTGATGCCGGGATTGATACTCTCGGTCAGACGATCACGTTCACGCAATATACGAAATCAATCGTCCCGGCAGACGGCTATATCTTCTGGGTAGCCACCGGGACAACTGTCACCGCTAAAGGGTCGTTGCATTATGCAAGCAATCGGCAGCAGGGCGAAGATCAGACAATAGCGCAAAACTCTATTTTATTCACATCTGAGACAGAGGTAACAGAATTAAATGCTATCGATCCATCTACCTTATGGGTTGGAGCGATTGCAGCCACCGGCGCGACACTAAAGATTGCCTTTTCAAGGCGCGGCGCATATCACCGAAAAGCTGATATTTGGCATTACACCGGTGACGCGGTATACCCGGCGATGGAGTCACAATTAATTGCTAGTGTCGGCGATCTACCTGTCGGACAGATAGTATCAAATAGCCTGCCGATATGGCTCGGAGCGACCCCGACAGCGCTTGGTCTGACTTTTGCAGCTCCTGTGTACCCATCTTTTTTGGTGCCTGACAATGTGTCACCGCCATATATTTCTGCCCATATAGAGCCTGGGACAACAGAGGCACTCCAGGGATTTATGTCTTATGATTGGCCCGGCACCACTTTACCAAATACGGGAGATTCACCGCTACATAACCTACAAAGCCAGCAACTCATGCGAGAAAGGGTGACTTTGGTAATGTATGGATTTACGAACAGCCAGGTGATCCAATATCTAGCGGCTCTGATTAATTACTCGATTGACACGGATGATTTTGGGTTTAGCGATTCACCTACGATTCAGGACGAAAAGCGCACGCAGTCTGAGATTTCAGCTATCGCGATGAAAAAAACCATTCCTATTTATGCCACCTATTACCAGGGTGCGGCGGACGCTATAGCGAGACGGTTAATTCTGTCGGCGACAGTATCCGTATAATACGATATGATTTCAACTTAACAACGAGGAAAAGACCATGCCACAAAATCCATTAGTCCCCCGCATTGGCGGATCACAATCCGTCCTTAACATTACCGCCGATACTGTAATTAAAGCAAAATCAGGAACCGTTTTTAAGGTTGTCGTAAACGTGGCTGGAACAGCTCCAGGATCTGTGAGTGATATTGCAACGGTGGCTGGAGTAGCTGCCGCTAATTTAATTGCTACCATCCCAGCAGTTGTCGGCCCGATCAATCTTGAATGGCCCTGTTCAGCAGGTATTGTCATCAAGCCTGGTGCAGGTCAAACTCTGTCTGTATCGTACTCATAAGGAGCTATCATGGCTATTACATCCCGCATTGTTAATATCAATGCAAAGGTAACGCAGGCTCCCACGCCTTCGCAATTACAGCAAAGCGGGGCCATTATCTCTATCGGTGGGACAACGCTTACGACTAACGCGTATCAGTTCGCTGGTGATCTGGCTACAGTAGCTAGTCTTCTGAATGGCTCTGGTAATTCTACAGAGCTGAATAATATGGCTACCACATTCTTTTCCCAGGGAAATACGGTAGGTCTGTCTGTGCTTGAGCTTGGCGCACAAACATCGGTTGATGGGGCTATTGCCGCCTTAACGACCTGGATCACCAATAATCCAGATGTGTTCTATGGGCTTCTTTGCCCTGAGAGCTGGGGCGTTACTATCGATCAGGTCGGTAGTGTCGTTATTACCAACGGTGGATCTGGGTACACTGCCGCGCCCACTGTTACTATTGCCGCACCAACATCCGGAACAACTGCAACAGCTACATCTACTATCGCAAATGGCGCGGTAATTGGCGTCACCATTACTAATCCTGGCTCTGGGTATACGAGTGCTCCTACCGTCACTTTCTCCGCGCCAACATCGGGAGTCACCGCATTAGGCACAGCAAATCTTGCTGGAGCAATTAACATCTTAGCTTCTCAACATGCCAGCCCGAGTTCGAAGCTATACTTTTTCGTCACAACTTCTTATTCAGAAGTGGCTGGATATCAGCCCAACAAATCTGTATTTGCAGTCGTTGAAAGCCCTACTGCCGTTTCGACGGAAGTACAAGCCGCCGCTCTGTTTTATCAATGGCTAGTCAATAAGCCAGGAGCAGCGAATAAATTAGCTCCCATGGCTTACCGGTATCTATATGGTGTAACTCCGTGGAAATTGGTTGGAAATTCGATCAACATTAACACCGTCCTATCAGGATATGGAAATCTTGTCTTAACAGGAGCTGAAGGCGGAATTTCAACGTCCATCATCTTTAAGGGCACTGTTTCTGATGGGCAGCAGAGCGCCTGGTGGTACGGAATTGATTGGTTTCAAATCCAGGTCAAGCAAGCGCTTGCTGCCGCCATTATCAATGGATCAAACTCAAACCCGCCGCTTCTGTATAACCAGAACGGCATCAATTCATTGCAGGCTGTTGCCCAGGGCGTCGCAGATAGCGCGGTATCTTTTGGGTGCGCATTAAGTGCCACAGTGGACGCTACACCATTCGTGACGTACACCACACAAAACCCGAACGATTACAACGCTGGAATTTATAACGGCCTCTCTGCCACTGTAGTTGGCCCGAGCGGATTCTTGACTATTGACTTTAATTTAGATGCCGTCCAATTCGTCGTTTAAGGAGTAATACATGGCTAATCCATTAGTTTCACAAGGGACCCTTAACCGAGTACGATGCTCCGTTATCATCCCAGATGACACGGCGCTAAATATTGATTCGTCCTATATGGGTAAATCTTTCGCCACCATATCTTTTGATGGGAGTTTTTCAGGTCAGATTGAGACAGGTACCGGCGTAGTTAACTCCCCAGAGCCGTATGTGATGGGAAATGTCTCTGTCGGCCTTTTGCGCACACAGGCGCTATCTAATGCGTGGCTGGCGCAGGCAAAGAAAAACACCAGTATCGGCCAGGTCATCATTCATAGTGATTCGGCTGCTTTTCCATCTATTCCATTATCCACCTGCGTGATCGGATCAATAGAGCCTGGCGCATATGATGGCACTGATCCTATCGTCAAGCTCACTCTGCGAGGAGTCTTCCACCTCAATGAAGATATGTGGAACCTATGAAAATAGATGAAGCTACTAATCTTGTCGTCCCTATTGCGGAAGGCATTAATTGCTATCACGTTCCGATCTCGCGTGAGGTGTTCGAGCTGAATTACCTGATCTTATCGGCCACTAAATCGGCAATAGGATCAAAGGGCATTCATTATGAAATGCAATCTGGCCCGCAAATTGCCTCTCTTACATTGATGGATGAGGCTAGAAAAGAGGCCGTTGAGCGAGGCGATGTAGATGACGAGGGAGTCGAGAACGTCAAGCCTGCGAAGGCGTTGCTGGCCGAGATTAAGCGGCTTACTACCGTCATTGTTCCGGGTGAAGATGGGTTTAATGTAGTGCCGGTGAATCTTGCCATTTCAGAAGGTCATATTGACGAAGAAGATTGGCGCGAGGCTGAATCAGCTCTGGTTTTTTTTACCTGCTACTATGCCATGGCGAAAAGGTCGAAAAGATCGAAACTAGCGAATGCTACGGCGTCACTCCTTCTGGGATCGATGACATCATTAACCGCTACGGCCTACGCAGGCTCGTTACAGACCTCGATGAAGGGCGGCGATACCCAGATAACCTGATAGGCAACGTATTAGGATATGCAATAGGGGAGGGATTTAGCGAAGTATTCAAAGAGCTGAAATATTCGACTTCTCACGAATATAGAAACAGATTTATTATAGAATTAACGGAGATGTTAGGTGGACAACAAATCAGTTATTAACATCGACATTGATGATAAAAAGTTCCGTGAATTTTATAAACTTTTCATCGGGTTTACGCGGAATCTTGAGGAAACAAGTAATCTTTGGGCTGATCTAAATTCAAAAATAGAAAAATCAACAGAAGCTCTTAAGTCTGTTCTTGGCGTGTCTGGGGATGTCACTAAAGAATTTGAAAAAATAAACCAGGAACTCAAAGACACGAACGAAGCAGGAAGGGAATTCAAAAAAGAGATACAGGGCGCGAAAAAAGAGATTCACATATTTTACGTGATCATTAAAAAGATCTTAAAACCTGTCGTTAAGATAAGCGAAGGCATAAAGACTTTTTACCTTCTTATTAGAAAAACGTGGAAAATCTCAAAAAAGATCGCCTCAAGCTTCGGGAAAATTGCAAAATTAGTCTACAGAATCGGAAAGGGCTTAACCGCGTTCGGCGTTGTGGGCGCATCCCTTAGTGGGCTGGCCACATTATGGGGATTGAGGGAGCTTGCGAATAGTGCAGTTTCACGCCAGAGGATGGCGCGGGGAATCGGTGATACTCCTGGGCGCGTAACGGCATTTAAAACAGATTATGGGCGATATGTAAGCCCCGATATGCTCAATAGCATAGCTGCGTCAAAAGGCACTATGACCGGCAGAATGTGGCTATCCAGATCTACTGGACGGTCGATGGAAGATGTTCAGTCCATGCGCCCGACACAGATAGCGCAACTAGCTATTATGTCCGCTAAAAAATGGTGGGACGCAACTCCAAGCGCCATCAGAACGCAAGAATACGCAAAAACAAAAGGGTTCCAGGAGTCCGGCCTATCTTGGCAGGATATTAGGAGAATTGGAGCTACTTCAATGAAGGATCTCCGTACTGCCGGGAGACAGTTCAAGGGGGACGTTTCTGCATTCGGATTTTCCGATAAATCTGCGCATGAATGGTACGCGTTATCGCGTCAATTCATGGTTGCCGGGAATACTATCGAGTCAACACTAACCAAAAAGCTCGCTGGCCTTGCTACTCCATTGTCTGGACTTATCGAATCGGTAACGGCTGATTTTTCCGCGTTAATGGATAGTGAATTGACGCCAAAAAACATCAAGGCGCTTGGATCCGCTTTTCACAGTGCGGCTGAATTCATCGGCTCCAAAGAATTTATAAATAATATTAAACGGTTTGGTACGGCCGTAGGTGATGCGGCCGATATGGTGGTATCGTTTGTAAGATTTTTTGGAGGGGAGAAGCAAGTTGTTCCTGTGGCAAGCGAAGCCAGCCTTTCATATCGACTTAAGATGCTGGGCAATATATCCGATACTATGCCGGGGAATCCTCGTCTAAGTATGCAGCAAGAATATGCAAATGAGAAAAGCAGGCTGCATGACTTTCTTTACCCTAATGACGTGAATGTAAACATCACAAACGGCACCGGCGGCGATTTAAGCACCTCAATCAACGGGCTTGGTTACTGATGGCTAATCTATTTAGAGACGCCTATGACCTTGCTTTTCAGGTCTCGCCCATCGTATTTCATAACGGGATAGCGCGCGCAGAGCCTGGGGCTATGATTCCTATTCTCGGACTTGTCGGCTCAGTAGCTGGATTTCTGCAAGCAAAGCTATCAGGGTCGTCTGTAATGGACAGTTTCTTTGCTCGGTTCACGCCGCTGCCTGGCAGTAATATCATCAACAATTCAGTAGGAATGTACCCGTTCGCAAACCAACAGGTAGCCGCTAACGCGATTATTACCTCGCCTACCAAAATATCCCTATTAATGATTGCCCCGGTCAAAAGTAAAGGTGGGTATGCGACGAAAATGGCTATTATGACGGCGTTAAAATCTTCATTTGAAACGCACAATTCGCTTGGCGGAACTTACCATGTAGCCACGCCAGCCTACATTTACACTGACTGCATCATGACAGCTATGACAGACGTCACCCAGGGGACAAAGCAACAGCAAATACAATGGAAAATAGATTTTGTCCGCCCTCTAGTCTCTCGCTCTGGAGCAAAAGACGCATTTTCCGCATTAATGGGTAAAGTTTCAGGTGGGTCAAAGGTGACAAAGCCTGCATGGTCTGGGGCTGAGGCCGCTACTGGTGCTTCAGCCCAGGGTGCAACGTCCGGATCCACCTCTATGGTCGCGCCGGTTATTAAATTCCTGTCTAGCCCGCTATGACCTCTATCGCATTCAACCCGGCAAATTCAAGCCCACCTTTTACGGCAACCTTTATTCTTGATGGTGTGCCGCATGCTGTAACAGGGACATGGAACCTGTATGCGCAGCGATGGTACCTGAATATAGTATCGAGCGACAGCGATCTAATCTGGTCTGGCCCTATCGTTGGATCTCCAGAAAGCTACGATATAGAACTTGCACCAGGTATTTTTACAGAATCAAAGATAATCTTCCGCGCTGACACTGGAATTTTTGAGATAACACCATGAGATATTACAGCCTCACGGTGAAAAATAAAGCCGGTAAAATAATCAATAAATGGGAATCTCACCCGAAAGGGGAGTTTGATCCAGGGGCGTTAAATATTGAATTCGACATCATCACTTCTCCCTATAGTGAGCCGATTGGGACTCAGGTGATTATGATTCACGGCATTTCTCTTGCCGACATATCTCAAGCAAAGAAATATTCAGGAATGCTCGTGGAATTGCATGCAGGGATGAAAGAAGGCCTTCCTCTAGCTTCTCCAAAACAAGCGGGGCTTATCGCTGCAGGGCAAATATTCCAGTCTTTCGGAAACTGGGAAGGTACGGAAATGGTGTTGAACTTTGTAATCACGCCATCCACGTACAGCCTGTCAAACCCAGGGAATATCGTCCTGAACTGGAAAAAAGGAACGAATCTAAAAGATGCGCTATCAGCCATTTTCTTACTCGCATATCCGGACTATCCGGTATCGCTCAATATGTCGGCAGTGAGCACCGAAATTGATATAGTGCATTATTGTTCAAGTCTTGATCAGCTTGGATCGTTTGTCGAAAAAACGACCAGAGCAATGGGAAATCCGGTTTATATCACTATTCATGGTGGTAAAATCATAGTTTATGATGCGCTTTATAAGCCTTCCGTCATAAAACTTGATATTTATGACTTTGTGGGTCAGCCTGTCTGGATTGGCGTAAATGATATGCAGGTAAAGGTTACCATGAGGGCCGACACCTTAATGGGATTAAAGGTTGAAATGCCGAAAGAACTGGAATCTTCGCCTGGAGTGGTGCTTACTTCGGCGGCGTCTTACCCTTCACAAGAAAAATACAAGTCTTCGTTTAAAGGTGAGTTTTATATCAGAAATGTCCGCAATATTGGTAATTACAAAGCTCCCAGCGGTGCTTCATGGGTGACGATTCTTAACTGTCTGGCAGATAATGGCTAATAATTTCTCAAGGTTATGGATACAGAAGCTATTAAATAGCAATGCTATCCGGCGCGCTCAGGAAGAGATCCAGAGCACTGGCCGGGCGCTGCCTTGTACTGTCACGGCGATTACCGGCGCTATTGTGACAGTCGAGTTTGCAATGGATCCCTGGACACTTCCACCTATTATGATCCCGAAAGCAGAAAGCCCCTGGATCAGGATGCCAACCCAGGTCGGTGATAAGGGCGTAGCTTTCCCTTCTGATCGATATATCGGATCATTATCTGGTCTCGGTTCAGATCTTAACTCGCCGCCAGGTAATCTTTCTTCATTGATATTTGTTCCGGTCAGCAATGCTAAGTCTAATCCTATTGATCCGGATGCTGCGCAGATAGAAGGGCCGAATGGGGCTATAATTAGAACCAGTGACGGGAAATCGGAAATAAAGGTTTCTCCCACTGGTATTGAGTCAACCTTTGAAAAGGCGACCTGCACGCTAAGCTCTTCCGCAGCAAATCTAACGTTCGATACGGCTTCTTGCGACTTGAATGGCACGAATGCCACCCTTAGTTTTGGAGCTACTTCTGTGGTGGTAGATGCTTCGGGCGTCACAATATTGACGGGCGGAGTTCCTATCAAGTTCACATCTTCCGGTCTTTCTGTTAATGGTGTCGATTATTTGACGCACGAGCATTTATACACTCCGGGAACTGGAACGCCAACCAATACAGGGGTTCCCGTATGAGGACTTATGGACGAACAACTGATCTTCTTGGCAATAAAACCTGGGTTCAGGTTGATACTGATTCTGCCGGAAATGATGATGCAGTTTATTTAACCTCTATCGCACAAACTCTTCAGTTAAATGTTGGGGAGTCGCCCTTTTTTGCGAATAGCGGGATTCCACAGTACCAAAGCGTCATGACACAGGTCTTCCCTGATTATTATGTAACGCTAATACAGTCAGAATATGCGCAGTACTTTTTGTCGCTCACTATTGCCAGGCTGCCAAATACAGCAAAACCTGAGTATACTATTGATGCACGCACCCATAATGGGGCGTATTTACTGGATCCGATGCCGATATGACCCTACCTTTAATTCTAGGCACAGAAGGTGCAACCCCCACTCCTGTGAATACTCTGCGCACGGCGCTGATTGACGGTGTGAGCGCGACTAATCCGGGGTATACGGCAAACTTGCCGGGATCTTTAATTGAAGACATTGTGTCTACTGATGTTGGAGCCTTGGCAGTTATCGACCAAGCCAGAGTAGATGCTGTAAATAATATTACTCCCTACGCAATGAATGCCTACCTATTGATTCAAATGGGAAAAATGCTAGGGATCTCCCAGGGTATCGGATCTAATGCAAGTGTGCTTGTCGTCATAACTGGCGCACCTGGGTACATTATTCAGAGTGGATTTATCGTTAGCGATGGGACTAACCAGTTTATCATTCAATCCGGTGGAGCTATTCAATCTGGCGGATCAACGGATTCTCTTTATGCTGTGGCTTCGCAGCCTGGTTCATTCGCTATCCCTGCAAATACAGTCACTACGATAGTCAGTTCCGCCAGTGTCCCTCTGACTGTCACTAACCCCAATTCTGGAACCTCCTCAACGAGCGACGAAACAGTGGATGATTACCGGGCCAGGATTATTGAGGCGAATCAAGCCGTCTCAAAAGGGACAGGGAATTTCATTAGAACACAACTTAAAAAAGTGTCTGGAGTTGTTCCCCGGCTTGTGTCTGTGAGGCAAGCTATCAATGGCTGGAAGGTGATCTGTGGTGGGGGCGATCCTTACGATGTGGCTTATGCGATTTATTCAAGTATGCTTGATATTTCAGCATTAATCGGATCGGCAACAGCCTCAAGAAATGTCACGGCCTCGATTTCTGATGATCCTGATGTGTATGATATTAAATATATCTCACCGCCAATGCAGACTGTTCTATTATCGGTGATCTGGAATACATCCACTCTAAATTTCACTAATGGTACGCAGGTCAATCAATTATCGGCAGTCGCTTTACAAGCTTATATAAATTCGATCACGGTTGGATCACCGATCAATACGTTTGAAATGACAAACATCTTCCAAACCGCAGTTGCAGATGTTATTTCAGCTCACCAAATAACCACACTTCTATTCACGGTAACTATTGATGGTCTAGTTGTCCCCCCTCAAACCGGTACCGGCATTATTGCGGGCGATTCTGAAAGCTATTTATCTGCCGCTGATACGGCTGTCACGGTGGCGCAGGGATGAGCGAATCATTCTCAACAGTCCCCATTCAGGGGGTTATCCCATCCTATTTGTACAGCCAATACGCGGATGATGAAGACCTGCAGGCTTTTGTCGAGACCTATAATAATCTGGCAAACGAATATTTAGCATGGTTTACTGATATTAATCTTCCAATTTACACGAACTCTAATATTAATGATGCCTTACTTGATTGGATTGGGTATGGAATATATGGCATAAAAAGACCTGTTATTTCAACATCATCCACATATTCATCAGGGCCGCTAAACACTTTCCCTTATATCGGGTATTATTATAATGGGTTTAAAGCCATTACTTCTGGAACAGCGCAGATTGCAACGGATGATATTTACAAGCGGTCTCTAACCTGGAGCGCATACACTGGAGATTCAAAACATTCTTCGATTCAATGGCTTAGAAGAAGGATCGCCAGATTTCTGTACGGGGCGAACGGCACGGATATTACAGTTAACGATCTAGTTAAAGTCAGCGTGACAGGTAAAAAAGTGGGGCTTGAATCAGCTTATAATGAAGTGCCCTATAATACAGGCCCCTATGGATTCTCGGTTCCTTTTTTTCAAAGACTGCGTGGGGCGGTGGTTATTACGATCCCTGACGTCCCTATCAGCCATACCTTTGACGCTTTGCTTAAAAATGGTACATTAGTACTACCTTTACAATTAAATTACTCGGTGATATTCGTATGAGATTCACAGTTGCAAATAACGTCAACACGACTCTGGCAGCTCCTGTTCTGGCTGGCGACCTAACGATAACGCTGGCTTCTTCTGCGAATCTCCCTACGCTCCCGCCTGGAAGCTTAATGCCTGTAACTATGACAGACGCAGCTTCTCATACTTTATTTGAGATTGGTTATGTGTCAAATATAGCTGGGGCAACATTGACACTTTCCAGGGGGGAGGAGGGAACATCAGCTCTTCCTTGGGCCGTTGGCGATATTGTCTCATGTAATCCGACTGCCGCAACTATTTCAAATGATATTCCAGGTGTTCGAACGGTTACAGCTACTGCTACGCTTACCATTGCTGATTCTGGCATTGTTTATCTTGATGGATCGGCTGGCGCGATGACTGTCACAGTTCCAGCATCTGCCGATGGAAAAGCAGTAGAGTTCAACTTTGAACGGACAGACACTACTGCAAATGCCGTTACTCTAGCGGCTGATGGAACAGATAATATATCTGGCGTATCCAGCCTGAAAGTTGCTCCCGGCGAACTCCTCAGAATTATTTCAGATGGAGTATCGACTCAGACTATTCAAAATAGAGATAATCCATTCATCAAAAAACTAACCGCTGCATCATCGTCAATAACCATTGAATCTCTAGGTCTTCTTCCTGGGTCATCAGCTGAGGTTGAGGCATATATAATCCCAGTTACTGGATCTCCAGTTTTAACTGTTATTATTAATGGAGATACTACGGCAACAAATTATTGGTCGGCATATACCGTTGACGGAGGCCCGTCAACAAAAGGAAACAACTCTATAATTAGAGCGTTAACGTTGGGTGATGAGATGGCAATTATAATGACAGTCACCCCAAACTCAACAACAGGACGGACTGCTATCACGATCCAATCCGCATATTACGTCCCAGGAACTCAAATGGATCTAGTTGTAGGATGCGTTGAATACGTAACATCAGCCACAGTAACGTCTATCGGGATAAGAGATTCCGCAGGATCAAGTTATCTTGCCATCGGATCAACTTTACGCGTCAAGGCCAAATAGGAGTAACCCATGGCATCCATACCACATTCAGAACAATTTGCTGTCGTAACGTTCGACGTTATCGCTAATGCGCCTATTGCGCCAAAAAATACGATAGGGCTTGCCGATAATGGTGATCGATATATCTCGACTGGGACGGGGTGGATTAAGACGCACGCCAATGGCGCGGAGCAAGTTATAGACATAGGTCTCTCTGGCGCATGGTCATCCCAGGTGTTTACGGCATCAGGAACGATTGGTTCTGTATCAGTTCCAGCTAACGCGATAGATGTAATAATTCACTTCAGCGACACTGGGGCTTCTATACTGAAAAAACTCGGGGTAGTTATCGGCCCGTACACGGTGGCGGAAGCTGATGTAGCTATTACTTCAATGTTTGCGGGGAATGTAGGCACAGCGCATCAAGTTAAAATAAATGATTTACTCAGTCTGAGCTTTAAAGCGGATATTAACACGACCTTAGTTGCGTGGAAATCTACGGAAGCAGATACAGGGACGAATGACGTAATTATTAGCTGGAAGGTGGCATCATGACAGATTTGGGGAAAGTGAAAAGAAATCAAGAAGTAGATATTTCTACTGGGTATATGTTCTTTTGTCCGTCCGTCCAAGCTGCTGGAAACATGGTAGATAGGTCTGGAAACAATAATGATGGGACAAAGACAGTTGCAGATTCCGTTCTATGGGCAACTGCTGGATGGGCCTCATTTAGAACTCAGAATGTTGCCGATGAAACCGTAGCCTTCGCCACTTCGTATTTCGATTTTGATTTTGCAAACGGAGAAAGCGCGGTTATCTCGTTTTGGATGCTAAAAGCTGCGATTGAACAGTATCATATGCCTCTTCAAAATGCGCGAGCGGCTGGCGATGTTGGCATAAAAGTACAGACAGACAACTTGCTAGGGACATATTTTATTGGCTTCTATTCCGG
The DNA here is from genome assembly GCA_964608155.1 of uncultured Desulfobulbia bacterium. Lineage (GTDB taxonomy): Bacteria > Desulfobacterota > Desulfobulbia > Desulfobulbales > VMSU01 > JAADIV01. The sequence continues at coordinate 15,657 of CAZSOB010000001.1, read as the reverse complement.
TGGGACTTCATTTAATACCGCATATTCAGCAATAAATATTGCAGATAATGTCCCGCACCTTATCTCTGTATGCTTAGATGCGGCGGCAGAGACGGTTGATGTGTATATTGATGCTGCACTTGACGTTAATTTGCAGGGCGTGGATATCAGTGCATGGAAAACCCAAGGAACACCGGCGGGGACTAAAGGTACTAAGCCGCTCTTGATTGGCGGGCATGAAGTAGCGACTTTTGAATCAAAGATTAGAGGGGTTCACACACTTAAGCGCACGGGCGGCCTCCCATCAGATATACAACAAGTTATAAATAAAATATATTCACGGCCTTTTGCCCCCCTATCCGTGAGTGACTGGGCATAATGACTCAGACAATATTACAGCGAGATATCGGCGTCATCGTTGGACAGAGTAACGAGCGGGGTGCAGATAAAACGGTCACGATACGTAATTCTGAGTATGGCGCTCCATGCAGAGATCCAATCTTCCCTAAAGGGGTGTCCGGGAATGGCTCTTGGTGGCCGATTACTGTAGAAAAGTTAATGCTGAACAAAGGTGTTTGGCTGCGAATTAGAAATGCAGCAGTGGCTACGACAAGCATTGTCCAGCAATGGTGCGGTGACACAGTAGGAGATGGTACTGGAACGCCGTTTAATTACTTAGACGCGGGTTTTGATCCTAATAATTATTTTGCAGATGCTCTAGCCGAGGTATCCGTAGTAGGGAACTATGTTAACAGATGGGCCTTTATCTCTATTGGGCAGCATGACAGCGTACTTAATGTGTCTAAGGCGAACTATCAGCTTGGGCTTGAGATTGCGGTAAACTATTTTCTTGCCAATGGCATAAAGGTGGTTTTGGGATTCACCTGCTTTAGGTCGACTGCGGAAGTTTGGTACGCAAACAACGGGAATCCAGGGTATTTAGCGGCGCTAGCAACATTCAGCGGTAATAGCGATGTATTCCAAGGCGCAAATTTATACACCGGAGTAGGGTTAGGTGTGCAGCTATATGACGGCTATCACATGGACCCGCGAGGGTATGATATTGCAGGGCAGCTATGGTACTCCTCGCTCTCTAAGTTATACTGAAGAATAATTGTAAATGCCAAACAAACCAGAAAATCGTAAAAATTGGTGGCTAGGAGTCTCACCTGGAAGCTGGCTGCAAGCTGCCGCTCTAGTGGTGACAGCGGTCTATCTAACGGCCACTTATGCCGGGACCATTGTCGATAATAAAAAGAAGCTCGACGCCATGCCTAAACAGATGACCGAGCTAAAGAACGATATGATCGCCGAAATAAAGAAGTCCGACGAGAAGCAGACACAACGCATGGATCGGATGGAGGGGCGGCTGGGTACGGCTATTCGGGACTTGAGAAATGCAGTTATGAGGGGCAATGCTAGCCGACGATCCCCTTACCGTGAGCCTGGCAAAAATGCAACGCGACAACCGTGGAGGTAAAAAGTTTATGACACTGAAAGAAAAAACGATTAATGCGATTATCGACAGAGAGGCTGGCTACGTAGATAATAAAGACGATTCTGGCGGCCCCACCAGGTTTGGGATTACGGAAAAGAAGGCTCGTGAATATGATTATACTGGCCGAATGCAAGACCTTCAGCGTGAGTTTGCGTACATGATTTACGAGGATGAATACTGGAATGGAATAATGGCTGATGAACTGGTAAAGCTGTCTATTCCGGTGGCTGAGGAGATGGCAGATACTGCGGTAAATCTTGGCCCAGCTCAAGCGGTGTCTTTCTTGCAGCGTTCGCTGACAGCGTTAAATACCCGCAACAACGAATTACTGTACCCGGACGTAAAGAACGATCACGTCATGGGGCGGAAGACGATAGCGGCATTAAAGGCCTATCTAGGCCAGCGTACAGAGCCAATACTTGTCAGAAGTCTAAATGGATTACAGCTTAATTTCTACATGGAGCTGACAGAGAGGCGTAAAAAGGATCGTAACTTTTTCTACGGCTGGGTAAGAACTAGGGTGGTTATGTGATGTACCGTTACTTCTGCATCTTACTTATGGCTCTACCAGGGTTGGCCCAGTCATTTGATGTTGATGCGGTGACAATTGACCTAGATGAAGCCATGCCGAATCCGCTTTTATACGTCGTATGGGGTAATGGGAAATCAAATTGCATCTTATTTCCAACTGAAACGGGCGTTAAGTTCAATACGCCCCCAGCTAAACCAGGCGAAACACTGCAGCAATACGTTGATCGGTCGTGGAGTTACCTTGCGTTCAATCAGAAACTTCAAGCCAGGTGCGATGCAATGGCTATGAAATATGTAACATCCTGGACCGTAGCCCCTCTGAATAGAAAGGGAAGGGTCTATGACAGGCCCGTGTATGCCTATGACGTGTTCCCAGGAATTAAAGCCAAGATTGGTACGGCTCCGGCAGGAACTCCATGTGGGGCGTTCGTGAAGGCGTACAGTAAGAGAATTAAAGCATTAGCATGGCGTAGAATATCAATCCCTGCCGGTGACGGCGTAACGGTGTGTAAACGATGAATGTCTGGGATATCATTAAAACGGTTGGATCGGCTGTCGTCTCCAATGTGGTGCCGGGTGGCGGGGCGATCATTGATTTAGTGAATACCGTCCTACCAGAAGATAAGAAGCTTCCTGTGACGGCCACAGGCGACCAGGTGCGAGGAGCCTTATCCGCGCTACCGCCAGAGCAACAATCGGCAATAATGAATAAGCAATTTGATGTGGACATCGCCCAGATTCAGGAATCCGGATCTACGTTGAGGGCGATGCTTGAGTCAGAGGCGAAAGCGCCACATACGACCCGGCCGAAAATAGCGCTTCTTTCATTCTACACAGTGGCTATAATCTCACTAACTATTGTTTTCGGCTGGATTTACGCCGTTATCACCAAGGACTCAAGCCTAGTCGGGGAGATAACTAGTGGCTGGCCATTCGTGACGGTCGCTACCGCTCCCTTTATCGCCTTCCTGCGGGCTTACTTTGGCATCCTTAAGAACGAGAACAAGAACCGCCTTGATGCTGTTACTGGGCAGAAACAAGACGTTGCTGGTGCTTTGACGGGGATAATCAAGAATATTACCTAATTTCTATATGCTAGAATTCATAGATACGCTCACCCAGAATATGCGAATATTGCATCATGATTTCACGTTGACGCTCCATGCGCCTTTGTTCATTCATTGATAGCTTGTTAAAAGATCCAGTCCCAATAAATCTGGTTAATTTTCCAAGCTTATCATCAAGTTCTGATTTTTCATCTACTACACGTTGTTGAAATTCTTTCATAATTACCTCTTAATAATTACATATCCAAATACCGCTCAACCTCTTCCGCGTCTTCTTCGTCTATCGACCTGCAAACGATGTTCTCAAGCAAGTCTGAGGCCGTGATCTCGAAATCGTCTTCAGTCAATAATTCGGCCAGCACAATCAGTGCTTCGCTTATTTGTTTTGCTCTATCTTTTACCATGGTAAATCCTACTTTCCTATAATTGGAGCGGGTGCCGGGAGTCGAACCCGATTAAACAGGGTGGAAGCCTGCTGCTTGGCCGTTAAGCTACGCCCGCTTATATCGAAAACCTATACACGTTTTGACATTACGTATAGATAACGCCGAAAACTATACTATTAAAGCTCACGAAGCCGGGTCATTGCCTTGTCCTGCTGCTCGTTTAGCGCGTCGGTAATGGCGTCGAGAATTTCGCCCCTTAATCCTGGTAGATATATAATTAGCCTTGAAGACTTGTCGATTAGCGCGAACGGCTCGGATGTATCCGGATCACTGAGAAGGCCATCAACCCTTTCTTTTGCCTCGATTATCATTTTGTACTGTTTCGCCAGCTTTTCAACCTCATCTAAATTATCGACATTCACTTTATTCTCCTGGTTATAAATTTAACGATAATATCCCTTGCACCAAGTGAGGCCATTCCTCCAGCGTAACCAAATAACATCAAATATTGATCTGAACTAAATTTGTACCAATAATCTGGGGTGACTAAAAAAATAAACCAAATTCCCACAAACGCGATCGCACCAAAACATTCAGCAATAAATATTCGTTTCAATATTCTAATTTTTTCTTTGTACTTCAAACCAGAACCCTTAAAAGTTTATTAAGTTTTTCAGGATCGAACTTTATATCTGCCGCCATTCCGCGTAACCATGCCTCACCATTTAGACCCCTGCATACAAAACCTTCAAACCATCTGCGCAATTCTCCAAAACCTGGCGCATCATATTCGTCAACTAGCGATGTCAGGTTCATTATATCATGACAGTTTAGGCATTGTTTAAAGCTGTCTGGCTCACCATCCCATACACCAGACGAATACTGATATTTTTCACCGGCCTTTATTGTGCGCCAACATTCACAGCATTTATGATCTTTTCTTGCTGTTCTTGTTATGCTGTTAAAGCACCCTGGACGATCACTCATAAACCACCACAACATCAATCCCATGCAGCGCCTTCATAAGCTTGCAACACAGCCTAAACCGGGTCCAGTTTGCCGTGCCTTTCATGTATTTCTCGGCCTTTTTAGTCTTCGGTAAACCTTTCACGTCTTCCACGATCAGGTTTGCATTGTTGTCATGATATTTAAAGTCTGGCTTGTAGGTCGTTATTAGCTGGCCGTTCACCTCTAACCGGTACTTCGGATGCACCTCAAGGTTAAAGACCTCACCAGCGGCCTGTAGCACAGCCAGGTCACGGTATCGCTTTGACTCAGCGAGGCTATCAAACATAATCCCGTCAATCTCGACCTTCCGGCTCTGAATCTGCTTCCTACCTTTGCGCTTCCTGACCTGACTGGCGTGGAGCTTGTCTAGCTCGGCTTTAGTGAAGGATTTCATGGCGCATGTTCTCCGCAAGTATGCCTATATCCCGCGCTTGTTGGCGTGCCGCATGTTGCTTGTTTTTTGCACCCATCTACATCGCAAGCGACCACGATGCTTTCTACGTCCTTACATTCTGGACAGCCTACTATTTCATATCTTTTTGCAAATGGATTACTTGCCACAAGAACATCATTTACAGATCCAATCCATCCGCACTCTGTGCATATCCGCTTATTATCGCTCATACCGATTTGCTACCAATTACTACCAATTTGGTATTTACCTTATCATGGATAATCCGACCGCACAGCTCACATGCAAGCTTCATTTTAAATCCTTGCCGATGGCCAGTCCTATCTTTCGTTGCCCATGACATAAGTTTCATCTTAGCCTTCTTGTGGTCGCATAGCATTAAATTGTAAATCATAATTTCAGCACCCCATCACGAACCATGATAATTTGAGTCCTAACAACCCCCTCAAGATGAGTTAGATCTCGCTCTTCTCTTGTGAATCCCGTTGTAGCATACCCTCTATCAAGCCATGTATGGCACTCAGCGCATGCGTAGGCAATATGTATGTTTAACGCCTTAGCGGAAACTCCAAAGCCGTTGAGATGCGCCCCTACGGTGGTATCGTTTTCAGGTGCTTGCCTGCACACTCCTGGAACGCGAACCTGACATGGCTGGCCTTTTGCACTATTAGTATACTTGTCTCTTTTGCTCATGCGTCTCTCATTAGCGCAGTTAAATACAAGTCTTCCGGATGAGGGAGCGGACACCCATTATCTGCCGATTCCATGTCGATTTCCGTTAAAAATCCGGCGAATTCTTTCGTCGTGAATAATCGTGTCACAGGAACGATATCCATTGCTTCAAGTTGTATATCATAAGGCCTGTCGTCAAGCGTAGCCATCCAAAATCGCTCGAACTCATCAACTCTATTACGAAGTACCGGAACACCAAAACACAGCTTTAAACGTCTTCTCTCGTACACGTTGCCATGCCCAGTCAGCTTGCCAAGTTCGTTAAACCATAGGAAAGCTAATTTATTTTGTGACTCCTTCCTGTCAGGCGAGAAATCCTTAACCGTGATCACCTTCGGCTTCTTTAGATCTAACTTCGCTAAGTCTGAAATAGCTCGATTTAGTTCCGCCTGCGTTCTTATTATCCTGCTCATGGCTTCACCTTAAATTTAACGGCTTCCTTAACTTTCGCATCAATTAGCTGTGTGGTAGTTCCGTAGGTATTTCGTCTGCTCTGATCTACTCCAAGCTCTGCGTGGATTTCTGCAATATCCTGGGATACGCCAGCTTTCATGGCTCCCTGTAGTATCGCGTTATAAATTATCTGTTCTGGATTCATTGCGCTTTCCTGCATACGCGCAACTGATGATTGCTGTCATATTTATGCTTTATTTCCCAGGTGTAGCAGATTTTTCCACCACTGACCACGGTTACGTCTGGGCGATCGAGCCAGGTTATTTCTTTGTGTCTTGGAGGAATCAAACCGAACCACCATTGATTAAATACGCCTACGAAAAACGCCCATGCGAAAAAGGCCGACATTAATGTCAAGTATAATTTATTGCTCATATTCATCTACAGCCTTCCTTAACCCTATCGTCCGCCTTATTGAGCGCATCTATTACGCAATATTTGCAAAAATCGGCGCTTTCCCATGAATTACCTTCCCCAATTATCACCCTAAGAATAAACGCCGATCCTTTGCGGGTTTTAATCTCAGCCGAAAGGCTGTCTTTTCCCCATCCAATTTTATTTTTATCGGTTATATTCACGCCGCAACAATCACAGTATAATTTAATCATTACTTGTCTCCAGTTGTAACTTCACAATTAATTGCATATCTCGATATTCTAAATTCAAGCAGCTGAATCTCAATCAATAAATTATCCCTTTCTATCTCGGCATCAGTCTGAGCATCAAGTAATTTACATAAATCTTTTTCTATTATTTTTTTACATCTATACTGACGCTTTTGCAATAACTCTAGTTTTTTTGCATTGCAGTCGGAATAATCTTTTTCATTTACTATAGTTATAAATTCGTTATGTATAGAAATCATTTCAGATCCAACACTACAGGCCTCATCTGCTTCTTTTTTGGCTTTATCTGCCTTTTTTGATAATCGGATGAATTCTTTTTTCGTCGCGATAAGTGTCAATTCTTCGCCAGTTTTCATGCCTTACCCCTTAAAAATTAAAATAAAACCCAGCATTAATAGTGCTTAAATCTCGATTCATTGGATCTTGCCAGTACGATAGCGGCTCGTCTGGGCCTGAGAAATACCCCATAATATTTTCCTTCATCTTCATGTATTGATAGCTTATTTTAATACCGGCATGTTTTGTCATAGGGATGTCTGCGCCTACCGTTATTGCATAAGCATTACTGTTCCGCACTTCATAGCTTTTAAAATGCTTGGTGTTATCCATTTCTGCAAATCGCGCGTTGAAATAATAATATAGGTTCTCGTCTGTTTTTGTGCTGCCTACCGAGTTTTTAATTAGATAGTATCCTGCCTGCACGAATAGATTAGCAAAGCCTATCTTGTGATTGGCTCCAAATCCAAGGCCCAGCATGTTGTAGTTAAAGCCGCAATAGTATGGGCAAACTCCAGCGCGCCTGTACTGCATAAAGACGTACTTATCCTTGATGTCGTAGTTGTATTGAATGCGCCGGTCTGCACTTGTGTAGTATGTTGTGGTCGCATTCATTAGTGATGATTCTTGAACCGATAATTGATCGGCAAAAGATATCATTGGAATAATCAGTAAAATCAGTACTATTTTCATTCTACTTTACTCCACCCGCCATCTTTCGTGCGCTCGTGAAGACTGTCTTCTTGTTTGTAGTTCTTCAGCATGCCTGGACCATAGAGCCATTTATGAATTACGCTAAACTCATGAGCATACATTCCTTCCACTTTTGGATTGTTGCGACTGACTATAATTAAACCACCGGCATCCTTGAATGCATATCTCGCCGTCATAGGCAAATCAGTAGGCAGGCCGTGTTCTTTTTTGATTGGGATAAGATTAAATTCTGGCGCTGGAGAGGATTCAGCTTCATTCGTGCAGAACGCCTTTCCATCACTGTTAATATAATATACATATTCACCTCCCAGCCGACCACTCACGGCTATGTATGTACTGTCGCCATCTACATTAAGATCACGCCAAGGCAGCCCACAGTTTATTTTATGCGTGTATGGCGTAACCCTCGCTTTAACAGTCTCTTCGTTTTGCTTCGGCCCGTGACCGATAGTTACATCTTCAAACATTACGCTATTGAACGGATTCGCTTCAAAACCCTCAAGAATCACATGAGTTCTATCACCTCCATTAATCACTTCTTTTACTATATATACTCCTCCCAGTAAAAGATATTTATAGGCCAGCTCCTGATCATGCTTACATCCATTACCGGGGCACATATACGCAACCTTATCGCCCCCCTCTGCATTTATATTCATTGTCATTTTTCTTGTCCTTTAGATTAATTTTATACGCTGAGTGGAATTATTCATATCCACTGTAATATTCCTTCAGCTCGTTATACTGGCTGGATATAAAAATTTCTCTAAAGCACGCCCTCGATTCTCTGGAGTGCTGGCTGGTTTTAAATAGCTCAACACCAGCGAACATTTTTAGCCTGCTAATTGACCGACGAAGGTGAACCTCTTTGTCGCATTTAGCTTTTCCACGAGAATTTGGATCAACTTCATCAATGTATCCAGATCTAAATGCATACATTTGTGCTTCAGAGAGCTCCATCTATAATCCCCTCTTTAAGCGCATCAAGAAGATAACGCGGAATATCCTGCGGCCTACCGCTCACATCAGCTCCCCATCTTCGTACAGTTTGTTCTGCTCGGCCTAGATATTCTGCGATCATCGGATAGCTAAGTTCGTAGTAAGCAACGAACTTTCTGAATTCTCTTGTTCTCTTTGTCATTATTGGCCCCGGTTAATATAACTAACATAACTATAGCGCAACAATCATAGCAACGCAACTATTTTCTTGTGAATTGATCGCAAAAATCATCACCAATTAATTCCGGGATAATGACGTCAACTTTTTTCTTGCAAATTACTGTTAGTCTATTTGCTAATGAATAGGCCGCTTTGTGTCCTGTATATGATCTATCATTATCTGCGTATATTGTTACTTTCTTAATGTCTCCAGAGAGCTTTAATGACTCCATTCCGTTCGCTGATATTGCAGCTATACATGGAAGCCCTGAATCCATGTGCGCCGCTATAGCCGTCTCTATTCCCTCTGCTATGCAAATTTCATCCCCTGTGCCAAAAAGTCTTATTCCAGCTCCGGTAATTGTCGATATTGGCGGGAGGATCTTTTTAGGGGATTTTACATCAGCTTTTTGCCCGTCCGTTATATAAGTAATGTGGTATGTTAAATTTACTCCATTCACGTCTTGAATGATCGCCATCATAACCGGGAATATCCCCGCACTTATTCCGCCGTCATAGTATGAATACCCTGGATGGAATCGAATTTCTGGAGGGGAAATAAGTCCTCTTGCCTTTAGATATAAGCTTACCGGATCGTTGTTTGTTAGCTTTTTAGCTTCTGATGATAATCTTTTTAATTTTGGAAGCGGATCTTTTTTCTGCTTTACTGGCTTAAAGACAGTTTCAGGGATTACTTTTTCAATCTCTTTTGCAGCCGCAGCGAAATCGAGACCATTAACCTTCATCACTAAATCAGCTCCGTCTCCATGCCCACATCCGCTACAGAAATAATTACCAGAACCTTGATCGTCTGCCCATCTAAATCTATCCCTCCCCCCGCAAGCCGGGCATATTCCGTGCCGACCTGTAAGGAAATCCTCGCCTACAAGGCGGGACAGGATCTCGTACCACCTACCGGCTGCACGTTCTCTAAGAGGTGGTTTCATTTTGCTTTCCTTTTGCGAAGGCGATTTGCTTTTTAAGAATAAAATGCCTGACATTCTCGCCAACGGGAAGACATGGCGCATCTTTAAACCTTCGGTCGTTTGGCCATGTTCCTGCAAATGATTTCCAGCAATGCGCAGCAAAGCCAGGCTTTTTCTTTTTATCTATACAATATTGTTTAAGCTGTCCGTAAAATTTAATCTTTTCTGGCCAGCCCATATCTTTTGCTTGTGATTTATTTTTTTGTTTTTTTGACCTTTTGACTTCAACCATTTCGCCTTCAATGAAGTTTAGATCGCCAGCCTCTAGGAATTGCGTCGGCTTTTTCGTCTTAACGCCGCAGTATTTACATTGCCCTCCTTTCATAGCCATGTGACATTCCGGGCATTCTCTGACAACGTGCTTTTTCCTCTCCGCAGGATTCGTTGTCTTTTTCTTCGGCTTTCCGTCATCCAGTACAGGGAAATAATCTTCAATCAGCTCGTAATCTCCATATTGCATGAAATTGCCAGTGTGATCGTGAATGAGGCAATAATCTTTCCCTTTATGCTGGCGCGCTCCACGTCCAAAACTCTGGACATAACGGTTGCAGCTATTAGGTATATTTGGATCATGCTTTGACGGGGCCATTGGATTGCACATTATAAGTGCTGAAACTTCTGGAAAATTGAATCCCTCTATCAACTTTGCTACTGAAAAAACACCTATGTATAGTCCTCCTTTAAATGCATCAAGAATTTCCTGGACTGTTTCATCTGACATTTTTGAATGAACGTAAGCAACCGGCACATTATGATCTGTAAATTTTTCCGCTAATGCGATGCACGTTGATATGTTTCTTGAAAATCCAATAAAAGACCTCCCTTTCATGTCTTCTGAATCTGCCCATTCCTGATACACGTCACCGATTATATTTGCAACTTCCTTTTCAACGTCATCATCTACATATTCACCTGTTGAATTTGTTGATAAATTCTCCCTTTTAACGGCAACGCAAACTTTTACTCTGTAATCGCTTAACGTTTCATTATCTATCAATTCTTTCATTTTTGCAGGGCGAACCATATCGTCCCAGAATTTAGCCATCCCTTGCGTGAAAGGCGTTCCAGTCAGTCCTAGAATCAACGGATCCCACGCATCCCTTACTGTTTCATACCCCTTGAACCTTAAATGACACTCGTCGGCGCATGCTATTTTAACTGGAAGATTATTGAATTCCCTCCAGATTACCGGGTTATCTGATGTAAGCCGGTTATGCAGCGTCTGAATGGTTGCGATCTGTACATGCTTATTAAGCTCTATCGGCTGTTGCCCCTGGACTATTCCGCAATCGAATCCGAAAAACTTTTCCAGTTCATCCTTGGTTTGCTTAAGAAGCGTATTCCGGTTAACGATAAACCAGCACTGGCACCCTGGATCTTTTTGGAATGCCAGGTAAAATACATAGCCAGCCCACACCGTTTTCCCTCCAGCAGTGCTTAAATGCTGAACAATATGCCGATTCCCTTTCCTTATTGCCTCTCTAGTCATGTCCAGCATTGTTTTCTGTACGTCACGTAATACAAAATCAGACGGTAATTCTTTCAATTTAATGTCATTAAGCATGCGACCATTCTCATAATTCAATTTTCTCTCCGTTTTCGTCGAGAACATAAGTATCAATTGAAATTGTTCCGTTTTGATTAAAAATACGTGATTCAAATATTTTTGCCGCGATCCCTCGCTGGCGTAATGATACATATCTTCCGCTCCCAAATGATTCAGGATCGACTGAATACATTCCGCCGCCCAAAGATTTAATTAACCCGGCTCTTTTAAGCTTTGTTAAGTATTGACCGGCCAACCTAAGTTTATCTCCTGTCTCAGATTCAATCTTTTCAATTATTTTCCGTTTAAGGGCGGCATTTAGATTAACTATTAACGCTCCTGTTTTCTTGTCATAATCAGCCTGGTAAAGAATGTAAGCTAAAAATAATGTTTGTTTATTGGCCACTCTCGCTAATTTTGCAAGGTGGGCATAGTATGCAACAAAGGCCTTATCCATTAGTTTTCCTGTTTGTTTTGATATCTAAATAATAACATATATACGCAACGAATCCACCTTTATTATCTATTTATTAACATCTTTTTAGCCCTCAAAACCATAGCGTACAGAGCTAACGTTTAATTACTTTTTCATTAACGACGTTAGTAAAATATTAACAAAAACAGAGCTATATAGCTAACAAACACCAAGTCAAACCATTTTCATAAGTAGTTAATAAATCAATAACTTAGGTTTTTGCCCATAGGAAATCAACCCATTCCCAGCTACCGATTGTTTTGATCTTGATTTTGACCTTGTTTTTTAACCCCAAAATCTCCCGATCAAGAATTGAAGGTTTACTGGATCCCAAGATCTTAATTCCATAAGCAGCCGATCAATATCTCTATAGAAAACCCAAGGTCAAAAGCGGTAGATTGACTTTAATAGAAAAAAGGGAAACTTCCCCAGGCTGAATAAGAGATCAGAGAGAGACTATTCAATCCTGAAAAGGCGCTGTTGATCACGCTGGAAGTGCGCGGAAAAGCTTTGACTTTTGGGAATAATGAGATAAAATCTAATTATGTCCTCGGTTGCTGGTCAAAGCTTTTACCGATTACTAGCAGCCTCCTTTCTTGGGGGCTGTTTCATTTATACTACTCTGATCTTCTCGTGATTCAAGTTATTTCAACGTGGCTTCTAACAAAGAAGGAAAAGTTAACCGGATAAATGTTTATCCAATCTCCGCATAAAATCCTGGTGCTCTTGCTGCGTAAAATCATCAATATGCGGTTCGAGGTCCTTGAACCTTTTTCTCGCTTCTACAGCTAACGATTTGATATTAAGTAAATTAATGAATTTATCTTTAGTTATAAAGACAGTATTGTCATCCGGAATAGTAGTCCGGTCCGCGCAATCCCCGCCCCACTCATGACCGGCGATATCCGTACCCTCAATCTGCGTCATCCGCTGCACGGCCATAAGTGCTTGCCACGCCTCTAGTACGGCCTGCCAGTTTTTAGCGCCCCGTATGCGGCGTGTGAGGGCCTCCTGGATTAGTTGGCCTTGGTTGTTAATGGTTGATTTTTCTGTGTTCATGGTTAATTTCCTTAATTAATTTAAAATATCGTTAATTGCTGCTCGCGCTAGAATTTTACTGTTGAGTAATAAGCGACACGAATTCCGAAGATGTAGATAATCCGATATGATTTTCTACTATTTGCCGAATATATTATGCGCAGATGTTCGATTGCAACCGGCGTGAGGAGATGGTTTAAATTAATGATATCTTCAAAAATATTACCAAGTAGCGTTTGCTCTTTCATGACTCGTCTCCAATTTTAAACGTGATTTAGATTTATTCTGTTTATTATAAAACGGATCAACTAAAATAATGTCATCCTGTAAGGCCAAGAAAGCATCTATCGTAAACATGGCTTCTTGTGCATTTTTAATCGGCCCTTCATTGCGAGATCCTGCTATACCAACAACGCCAAAACCTACACGGTAATACCATCCACCTTCCTCCTTGTAAACGAAAACGCGAGAATCGATCTTACCAGACTCTTTCCTCTCGAATTCGCCTTCATCGAAAACCCTTTCTGTCCAGCCATTGAGAACGATATATTTAGATATCCTGGTGCTTACTTCCGCGAATAGCTCGGGTGATTTTAATAGCTCATCGAAAATATTGCCTGCCCCCGTAGAAGGGCCTTCCCCTGGTCGCGCCTTGCAGGGAGAACTTTGAGAACCCATGAATTGATTATTTTTTAATCCGTCTATAAGTTTTTGCCTCTACTCTAGGAGACGTTCATTAACATTAAGAATAAAAACAATTTCGCCAATAGTAAGCATCTTACCGTCAACTAATACTGTCGCTCCATCGTCGCAGATTCCTTGGGTGTAAACTTGAATTGTCATCTATTTATCCTCTCTTTCATCTGATTGTGGAATTAGTCCAATATGATGATTTCCGCCTTCATCAAGATGGCCTAACATGGGTGCCGATTGTGGCGCTTCACTCATAATCCTTGAGCAGCCGCAGCAAATGCGCTTCTTTTTAGAGTTCAGCGCGATCGTATGATTTATATATCCGCATGATTCGCATATTTTCATAACGCCCCTCTATCCAGCTACATTCATACCACTAAAATAAGTTAGCCCGGTTTTCACGGCTATTTGTTGTGGAAATTAGGTTGCAGAGCATTTCTGCGTCTCAAGCTCTGCAATTTTGTCAGCCTGCCCATTGCACAACCTCACAAGCCGGTCGTTAAATGCTGTAATGTCCTTTATCTCTTTACCGTCTCCCGCCCGTTCAAGGTATCTCAGGAGCGAGCTAGGTCCATAACCGTCTTCTGTATAGTCATCCCAGTGCTCGTTCAGGATTAAGTGCGCCCGGCGGCAAAGTGCCTGCATATCAGCCAGCCTGCGCTCCATTGCTATAACGGCCTCTCCTCTCTGGTTGGCTAGCGTTTCAAAATAATCGAGTTTTTTTCCATCTGTATTTTCATGTGCTGTCATTTTAATCGTGCCTCCTGAGGTCAACAAGAGCGTTACTAAGCTCCATAGATTGCCGCCTAAGTGAAGCGGTTTCTTTTGAGCCAAGGAAACCGAACCCGTCACTCCCTATACGTTTCCGCGCCAGTTTAGCTTTTTCGAGAAACTTTTTAGCCTCTTTCTCAGCAGATAATATTGTTTCAAGATTCATTTAACTTTCCTCTCTGTTGATATCGTCTTAGGCCGCATTTCGTAAAATGAACACGTTACCTCTTGGCAATTCTCTACTACCTGCCTCCATGTTCCGCCTGTGGCCTGGTTACGTTCACACCGCTGGCAATGTAGATCGATAGCTCGTTTCCGATGTTTTCTATTGCGTGATTTCTTCATTTCATCCCCTGTATTTGTTTTATATAGTGTAGCAACTAAATTATGCAAATACAACTACTGCGCGAATAATTGCATCTTTACGTGAAATTAAACTTGCAATCAGGGCCAGTAGTTGCTACAGTTTGATCGTGGGTAGCGAAATTGGCAAATGTTAATATTGAGATACGTAAGCCGAAAGGCCGTAAAGCTCAAGTTGATCTGGAGTCCAACCCCACATGGCGATTAATAAGGCAGATTGACCATCTTCGGGTGGTTATTTTTAAGGTCCTACCAGAGGGATTTTGCCGATCATTCTGGATCGCCCCTAATTCAATAAGAGGAAATATAATGGGACTTACTATTACACATAATTGCTGGGATGGGTCATGCACTTCATTTAACGACTGGCGCAGATGTCTATGTGAAGCGGCGGGATATGGGGATCTGGATAATTATCTTGGCTTTGGCGGCGATACGGCGTGGCCAGAAAGCGACATTTTAATAGTGCTGCTAAATCATTCTGATTGTGACGGCGGGATTAAATGGACGGACTGCATTAAGCTTGCAGATAGGCTTTTTTATATGTTGCCTGATATGACGCATGCGCCGGAAACCAAGAGGTTTATTGACGGCCTGCGTTTGGCAGTCGCAGCAAAAGAAAATGTGATATTCACATAATTGCGCCTTTAGTCAATCTTAAACAGAGGAAATATAATGAAATTCACGATAAAACATAGATTCAATGATGGCGTACTTTTCAGTGGCAATTTTAGATCGTTAAAATTGTGCGTAGAGGCGGCAGTTGATAGCGTAGCCGACCTGTCCGGAGCCAACCTGTCCGAAGCCAACCTGTCCGGAGCCAACCTGTCCGGAGCCAACCTATCCAGAGCCGACCTGTCCGGAGCCAACCTGTCCAGAGCCAACCTGTTCGGAGCCAACCTGTCCGAAGCCAACCTGTCCGGAGCCAACCTGTCCGGAGCCAAC